>JANMYQ010000167.1:0-3677 GCA_031382215.1 Methylibium sp. | reverse complement strand
GCAACCTGTGCAGTGCTCAGGGCAGCCATCTGATCCGTGGTCAGCGCGTTCACCTGGGCGGTGCCCAAGGCACGCACACCGGCGGTGCCGAGCGCCACCAAGTCGGCGGTTTCGAGCGCGGCCACGTCAGCAGTTTCAAGTTTGGCGAGTTGCGCGGTCGTCAGCGCCGCGGCCTGAGCTGTGCTCAGTGCCACGATCTGGTCGGTCGTCAGCGCGGCGATACCGGCCGTCGTGATCGAGCGAATCTGGGCACTGCCCAATGCGGCCAGATCGGCGGTTTCGAGGTTGGCGATCTGGGCCGTCGTCAGCGCGGCGACTTGGGCCGTCGTCAGTGCAGCGACCTGGGCGGTGCCGAGCGCGTTCAAGCTGTCGGTGCTCAAGGCTGCCACTTGATTCGTGGCCAGCGCTGCGACTTGAGCTGTGCTCAATGCGGCCATCTGGTCGGTCGTCAGGGCGTTGACCTGGGCCGTGCCCAAGGCGCGCACGCCGGCCGTGCCCAGGGCCACCAGGTCAGCCGTTTCGAGCGCGGCGACGTCGGCAGTTTCGAGCTTGGCGATTTGCGCGGTCGTCAGCGCGGCGGCTTGGGCCGTGCCCAGCGCCACGATCTGGTCGGTCGTCAGGGCAGCGATACCGGCGGTGGTGATCGAGCGAATCTGGGCACTGCCGAGCGCAGCCAGGTCGGCCGTTTCGAGGTTGGCGATCTGCGTCGTCGTCTGCGCGGCCACCTGGGCCGTCGTCAGCGCGGTGACCTGGGCGGTTCCCAGCGCGTTCAGGTTGTCGGTGCTCAGGGCGGCCACCTGGTTGGTGGCCAGCGAAGCGACTTGCGCGGTGCTCAGCGCGCCCATCTGGTCGGTCGTCAATGCGTTCAGCTGGGCGGTGCCCAGCGCGCGCACGCCGGCGGTGCCGAGCGCCACCAGGTCAGCCGTTTCGAGCGCAGCCACGTCGGCGGTTTCGAGTTTGGCAAGTTGCGCGGTCGTCAGCGCCGCGGCTTGCGCAGTGCTCAGCGCAACGATGTGGTCGGTGTTCAGCGCGGTGATGCCGGCCGTGGTGATCGCGCGGATCTGCGCGCTGCCCAGGGCCGCCAGGTCCGCGGTTTCAAGGTTGGCGATCTGCGCGGTCGTCAACGACGCCACCTGCGCCGTGGTCAGTGCGGCCACTTGCGCGGTGGCCAGCGCGTTGAGGCTGTCGGTGCCCAGCGCGGCTACCTGGTTCGTGGCCAGCGCGGCTACTTGGGCGGTGCTCAGCGCGGCCATCTGGGCGGTCGGCAGAGCGGTCACCTGGGCCGTGCCCAGGGCGCGCACGCCCGCGGTGCCGAGCGCCACCAGGTCGGCGGTTTCGAGCGCGGCGATGTCGGCGGTCTCGAACCTGGCGAGTTGTGCGGTGGTGAGCGCGGCGGCCTGCGCGGTGCTCAGGGCCACCACCTGGTCGGTCGTCAGCGCGGCGATGTTGGCGGTGCTGATGGCGCGGACCTGGGCCGTGCCGAGCGCCGCCACGTCGGCGGTTTCGAGGTTGCCCACTTGCGTGCTCGTCAGCGCGGCCACTTGGGCGGTGCCGAGCGCAGCAAATTGCGCCGTCCCCAGCGCGTTCAGGTCGTCGGTCTCCATCACGCGCAATTGCGCGGTCGTCAGGGCCGCCACCTGGGCGGTCGTCAACGCGCCGGCCTGGTCGCTCGTCAGCGCGGCGATGTTGGCCGTGCCGATCGCGCGGATCGCGTTCGTGCCGAGCACCGCGATGTCTGCGGTTTCGAAGGCCGAGACCTGCCCCGTCGTCATCACAGAGATGCCGAGTGTCGACAACGCCGCCACTTGCGCGGTGCTGAGCGCGATGATCTGGTCGCTGCTGAGCGCCCGGACGTCTTCGGTGCTCAAGCCGGCAATCGTCGTCGTCGACAGGCTGGCAATCTGGTCCGTGGTAAGTGACGGGATGATGGTGGCCATGGGTGTCGTCCTCGTTGCCGGACTGTGTCCGCGGGTTGGTATGGGTGTTCGGTCAAGCCCGTGAAGGCTCGCCGTGGCAGGGCACCCGATCCCTTCACACACACCACAACAGCGGCATGCGTCAAGCGTCGGCTTTCCCGGTTCAGTCGGACTATCGGCCTGGACACCCCCTCACTTAAGGGAGATATGAAGGGGGAATTCCGGCCAGTTCGTGAATCGGCAGCAACGCCGGCGCCAAATCGTTCCGCGTCTCTTGGGGAGAACAATTGGGGCGAACTCCCGGGGAGAACTCATGCGGCGAACAGCGCTCTGTTTGAGCCCTTCATCGCCCCATGCCCTCCCGCAGTTCGCTGAACAATCAGCGTACGACCCACGCCAGGCCACGCCCATGAGCGCACCCCTCGTCAGCTTCTGCGTCCCCACGTTCAACCGCGCACGCTACCTCGACTCGCTGCTGGGCATGCTGGCGCAGCAGCTCGCACACTTCCCGTATTCATACGAAGTGTTCGTGTCGGACAACGCCTCCACCGATCACACGCCCGAGGTGCTGGCGCGCCACGAAGGATCGCTGCCCTTGCGTTGCGTGCGCCAACCCGAGAACCGCGGCGGCGGCGGCAACTGGCAATACCTGATGTCGCAGGCACGCGGCACCTACGTGATGTACGTGGCCGACGACGACGCCATTCTTGGCGACGCCGTGGCCCGCACCATCGCCACGATGGAGGCGCACCCGCAGATCGGCATCGTCTACGCACCGTGGATGCTCTACGACCTGGTGAACGACCGCCCGCATGGCGAGTTCTACCGCCAGGACCGCGACGTGCTGGTGCCGCAAGGCGAACACGCCGAATTGCTCGACGCAGTGCTGCGTTTCAGCGCCTTCCCCGAGATCTTCATCAGCCGCGCCAGCGTGCTGCAGCAGGTGATGCCGCGCCACAACGAGCAGGCCTTCTTTGCCTTCGTTCACGCAGCCGAGTTCCTGCAGCGTTCGGCGGTGCTGTTGCAGAAAGACCCGTTCTATGTCTCCATCACCAACTACTTTCCCGACGACCACCGCAGCCAGGCCGGCAACACCGAGGCCGAGTACGCCTGGGACCGTTACCGCGGCGGGCTGGAATACATGCTCGGCCGTGCCAGCGACAACCTCACCGCCCCGCGGCGGCTCGCCTTCTCCGAGCGCATCCAGCACCTGATCGCGCAGCGCATCTCGGTCGCGGTGCGGCTGCGCAACGCGCACGGTCGCGACCCGGTCGAAACCTACTACCTCGCCTACCGCCTCAAGGCCATGGGTGAAGAGCGCATGCTGCCGCTGCCGATGGCGCAGTTGCGCGGTCATGCGGCACTGGGCTTCCTGGCCACCGACCCCGAGCTCAACCGCGACGTGTCGCAACTCATCTGCGTCGGCCAGTTCCAGCCCGACGTGCAAGCGCTGCTGCGCCACATGGCGCGCGTGCCGGTTCGTTTCGAAGCCGACGATGCTGCGCTCGCCGATGTGCACCATGCGCTGGTGTTCGCCGGCAACCAGGCCCGCATGAGCGCCGTGCCCCGGCGGGCTGACCTGCGGGTGGTGCATGAGCGGGAGTTGCTGGAGAAGTTTCCGGCTTAGGGCTGCGCTGAACAAGCCGCCGATTTCAGCGATTCGGTCGCGAGTGTTCGCGGCGCGCGATTTTGACAGGCCAGGATCCGCCGATCGTGTCGACTGGCGGCCGTTTCAGCCGCGACAGCGCGTGCTGCGCCGAG
>JANMYQ010000126.1:0-7916 GCA_031382215.1 Methylibium sp. | reverse complement strand
CACCATCACGCTGACGGCAGGGCAGCGCTACGCCATCCGGCTCGAGTACTACGAGAAGGGCGGCAGCGCGGTGATGCAGTTGCGCTGGCTAGCGCCGGGGACCTCGTCGTATGTGGCAATTCCGGCGGCAAGCCTGTTCACGAACTGAGGCGGGGCCGGCCACGCGCCGGCCCTCTGCAGACCCGCTAGCGAGCCACTACCGAGCCACTACCGCGCGCCCGCCTGCTGCAGCAGGCGCACCATCTCCGCAAAGCCGCGAGCCTGCGCCAGCGCCAGCGGCGTGCGCCCCTCGCGGTCGGTCAGCTTCGTGCTGGCGCCGGCCTCGACCAGCGCACGCAAGGTGGCCACATGGCGCGCGCCGCCATTGCCGAGCACGATGGATTCGATCAGCGCGGTCCAGTGCAAGTTGTTCACATGGTCCAAAGGCGCGCCGGCATTGCCGCACCACGCCATCGTGCCCCAGGTGCGCCGCGGCGATCAGCGCGGTGCCGTCGTAGCGGCTCGTCGTGAGCTCCGCGCTGGCGCCGAGTTCGAGCAGCAGGCGCAAGCTGTCCTCATCGTCGGCGACGGACGCGATGGTCACGGCGTCATAGCGGTCGTTCTCAAGCGCACCCAGGTCGGCGCCGGCCTTGGCCAGCGCGCGAATCGCGTCGCGCTGCTTCGCGAACGTGGCCACGTGCAGGGGCGTGCGGCCGTGCGGGTCGCGTGCGTTGACGTCGGCTTTCGCGGCGAGTGCCTGCTGCAGCGTCGCCAGATCGCCGCGCTGGGCGGCGGCGTGCAGGCCGGTGTAGCGGGCGGCCTCGGCGGCGCTGGGCGCCGTCTGCGCGGCAGCCGGCATCGCAGCCAGGGCGGCTAGCGCGATGGCCACGGCCCGCATTTCAGTGCCGGCGCGGCCGCGCGGTCAGGAAGTCGAGCGTGGCCTGGCGCGTCTGCGGCGAGTTCAGGATACCCAGGTGGGTGGTGCCGAGGATCGGGTCGTAGATGCCCTGGCCGACCAGGTCGAGTTGCGCGGCGCCCTTGATCTGCGCGCTCTTCGAAAAGTCGAACGGCCTGCCGAACGAATCTTCGGCAGGGACGGGCGCGATGAAGCCATCGACCACCGGGAAGAACACGAAGCTCTTGTCGGCGTTGCGGATCACCAGCGTGCGCACGTCGTCGCCACCGTCGTGCCCGTGCCCTCGCCCATGCCCATGCCCATGCCAGCCTCGATCAGCCTCGTCGCGGTTCAGCAGCTTCAGGAACGGCGTGTTCGGCGAACCCAGCTCCTGGCACACCTCGCTCTGCGGCGTGAAGCCGCCGGCCGCCGATGCCTGGAAGTAGTTCAGCGGCGACGGCGAACAATTGATGATGCCCTGGTTCGGCCCGTCGATCGCGACGAAGCGGCGCACCTGGTTCTCGGCCTTGTCCTGCCGGATCCATTCGCGCGTCAAGGTCACGCCCAGGCTGTGGGCGACGATGTCGACCTCTTTCGCCCCGGTGTAGGCCAGCACCGCGCGCACGAAGCGGCGCAGGTCGGGCACGTTGGCGGCGTTGGTGTGGGCGATGCTGGAGCGGCGCGTCTGGCCGACCGTGCCCAGGTCGCACTGGTCGCCCTGGTAACCCAGGCCCCACAGCTCACTGGTGGCGTAGCCGTTGTCGGCCAGGTACTGCGCCATCACCTGCATGTTGCCGAACACACCGCAGGCAGTCGGAAATGGCGTGTCGTTGTTGCCGTGCAAGAAGATCACTGGCGTGCGCGCCACTGGCCCGGCGGCGCCGAAGCCGATCACCGGCTTGCCGAGCGAGGTGTCTTCGATGACCGGGAAATCGGCCGGGAAGGTGGTGCCCACCGTGCCGGCGGCATGCGCGGCAGCTGCCAGTGCGAATGCGGCGGCGGCCGCCGATGCACATCGAATCCAGTTCTTCATGTTGTCTCCTTGTTGCCTTGTGGTGATGAAGCCTGAGCTCAGGCGGCGAAGAATCGTTCAACCAGCGCAAACTGCTCGGGCGTGTTCAGCGTGGGCGCATGACCGCAGCCGGCGATCTCGACCACCACCGCGCGCGGGCCGCGGTTGCGCATCTGCTCGGCGGTCTCGGGCAGCAGCAGGTCGGACGATTCGCCGCGCAGGCACAGCACCGGAATGTCGAGCGTGTCCCACTGGTTCCACAGCAGGTAGTCGTCGGTGTGGTGGGTGAACTGCATCACCATCGCCGGGTCGTAGTGCGGCGTCACACGGCCGTCGGGCAGACGGCGGGTCGAGGTTTCGGTCAGGCGGCGCCACTGCGCGTCGTTCATCGCGCCGTAAGGTTTGTAGATGGTGCGGAAGTACTGCTCCAGTTCCGTCACGGTAGCAAACGCGGCCGGGTTGCCGGCATAACTGCGAATGCGCGCCAGCGCCGCGTCGGCCACCTGCGGGCCACTGTCATTCAGCACCAGGCGCCGCACCCGGCCGCGCAGCGCGGTGGCCGCTGCGAGCAGCCCGATCGCGCCGCCCATCGACGTGCCGAGCCAGTGCAAACGCTCGATGCCGAGCTGGTTCACCAGCGCCTCGGCCAGCTTCACGTAAAAGGCCAGGCAGTACTCGCGTTCGGGCTCGGGGCTCCACTGGCTCAGGCCGCGGCCGATCGTGTCGGGGCAGATCACGCGGTAGCGCTGCGCCAGGTGTTCGGCCATGTCGTCCATGTCGCGCCCGGTGCGCGCCAGGCCGTGCCAGGCGATCACGGTTTCACGGTGCTGCGCGCCCCACTCGGTGTAGTGCAGCTCGCGGCCTTCGCACTGAACGTAATTTGAAGTGAAGTTCATCTCTTCACCCACCCGCCTTGCGCGCTGCCGCCTTGGCGCGCAGCCGCCCCACCACGCCGGTCGGAAAGTGGTAGACCGACAGCACGAACAGGATGCCCAGCCACAGCAGCCAGCGGTCGGGCGAGACCAGCTGCGACAGCACCGGCACGCCTTCCAGAGCGGCGCCGGCAAGCTTGAGCAGGTCTTGCAGATAGTTCTGCGCAATGACGAACAGCACCGAGCCGATCACCGCGCCGTAGATCGTGCCCATGCCACCGATCACGACGATGAGCAGGATGTCCAGCATGATCTCGAACGACAGCGATGTGTCCGGCCCCTGGTAGCGCAACCACAGTGCGAGCAGGCAGCCAGCGAGGGTGGCGAACAGCGCCGACAGCACGTTGCCGAGCGTGCGATAGACCACCGTGCGGTAGCCGATCGCCTCGGCGCGGAAGTCGTTCTCGCGGATCGCCTGCAGCACACGGCCGAACGGCGAGTTGACGATGCGCAGCATGGTCAACACCAGCACCACGGTAACGATGAAGAGGCCGTAGTAACTCAGCAGCCGCCCGTCGATCGACGCGCCCAGAAACGGCTCGGGCCAGTATTGCGTGCCCGGCTGCAGCGCCTCGGGCACCTTGAAGTTCAGGCCGTCTTCGCCGCCGGTGAAGTCGGACAACTGCGACGCCAGGTTCAGGAATGCCGACGCCACGGCGAGCGTGATCATCGCGAAGAAGATCGCCTTCACGCGCAGGCTGAACGCACCGATCAGCAGCGACAGCAGCAGCGAGCCCACCAGCGCCGCGGCCACGCCGATGGCGATGGCGCCCCAGGTCGGCCCCAGCCGCGTGCTGGCGATGGCCACGCCGTAAGCGCCGATGCCGAAGAACATGGTGTGCGCAAAGCTCACGATGCCGGTGTAGCCCAGCAGCAGGTCGAAGCTGGCCACGAGCACGATGAAGATCATGATCTTGGCCGACACATTGAGCGCCTTGGTGCCGGGGAAGATGAGCGGCGTGAGCGCCAGGCCGAGCACGATGGCCACCAGCAGCAGCGCCAGCAACGGGCTGCGTGGCATGTCGTGGGAGAGCAGGCGTTTCAGCATGTCTTCGCTTCGATTCGGGCCGGGATCCGTTGAGTCTTGCGGAGGGTTTGCGCGGCGCGGCAGGCGATACCCGGCCGGGGCTCATGCTGGGACGGTCGGCGGGTACGCCGACTGCGCTGCGGTGCTCGGTCTCGCGGCCCCAGAAATCGCCCCGGCCGGGTACCGCCCGCCGCGCTGCCACCGTTCGGGTTTTGCGACGAAGAGCAAGAGCACGCTCGCACTACGCCAGCTTGCCTTCTGCATCGAACGCCACAATCGTTTCCGCAAAGGTGCGCCCGGACAGGTCGGAGGGCGCCTCTTCGGCGCTGAGGAGCACAGGGCTCGTGGCCCGCGCGCGCAGCGCGCTTCGTAGACTGACTTGTCGCCGCCTGTTTGAACGTAGCACAACGAAGTGAGCGAAGTGAGTTCGGCGACGGGCCACGAGACCGAGCACCGGAAGGCAGTCGGAGCGCCAGCGCAGACCGCCGAAGCGAAGCCCTCAGGCCTGTCGGGGCGCGCCTTTGCTGCACCGACATTCGCACGAGCAGGTGGGCCGCGAGTACACACTTCGAACAAGCTGGAAACATCAACGCCATCTCAAACTCCGCGGCCTACCGGTTCGCCACCGGGTACAGACCCTGCGGCCGCCACAGCAGCACCGCCACCATCAGCCCGATGTTCGAGAACATCGCCACCTTGGGCTCGAGGAAGCCGGTGTAGTTGGCCATCAGCCCCACCAGCAGCGCGCCGACAAAACAACCCAGCGTGGACCCAAGCCCGCCGATGATGATGACGATGAAGATCAGCACGTTGACCTGCGCACCCATCTGCGGGATCACGCTCTGCTGGTACAGCCCCCACAGCACGCCGCCCAGCCCGGCGAGCGCCGAGCCGGCGATGAACACGCCGACAAAGAGGTTGCGGATGCGGTAGCCCAGGCTCTCGACCATCTCGCGGTCCTGCACGCCGGCGCGGATGAGCAGGCCGAGCTTGGTGCGGTTCAGCGTGAACAGCATGGCCAGCAGCACCGCCGCGCCCACCACCACCGCGACGAGGCGGAATTTCTCGACCGCCGCATCGCCGAACAGCAGCGAGCCACGCAGCGCCTCGGGCAGCGGCAGCGGGATCTGCGCCGGGCCCCACACGACCTTGATCAGCTCCTCGCCGATGATCATGCCGCCCATCGTGATCAGAATCTGCTTCAGGTGCTGGCCGTAAACCGGCCGCACCAGCACGCGCTCGAAGGCCCAGCCGACCGCGCCGGCCACCGTCATCGCCACCACCATCGCGGCAAAGATCGCGAGCAGGTTGCGCGCCAGTTCGGGCGAGGTGGTCCAGTCGACCATCGTGCCCAGAACGCTGGTGGCGACGAACGCACCGAGTGCGATGAACACGCCGTGGCCGAAGTTGAGCACGTCCATCAGCCCGAACACGAGCGTGAGGCCGGAGGCGATGATGAAGATGATCATGCCCATCGCCAGCCCCGCGACCGTGAGCGTGAGCCAGGTGGAAGTCGAGCCGATCAGTGGAATGGCGGCCAGCGCCAGCAAGGGCAGCAGCGCGAGCGGCAGCCAGTCGAAACTGGCTTTCGGGATGGCGCTGGCGCTTTGTTCGGCCGCAGCGGTGCCGCTCACGGCGCTCATGACTTTCCTCCCAGTGACAAGCCGAGAAATTTCTCCTGCAGCCCCACATCTCCGGCCAAAGTCGCCATCGCGCCGCTGTAGACGACACGCCCGTTGTCCATCACCGCCACGCGGTCACCGAGCGCGCGCGCGACCTCGAAGTTCTGCTCCACCAGCAGCACCGTGGTGTCGGACGACTTCAGGTCGCGCAGCGCCGCAATCAGGTTCTGCACGATCGACGGCGCCAGCCCCTTGCTCGGCTCATCGATCAGCAACAACCGGCGCGGCTCGACCATCGCACGCGCGATGGCCAGCATCTGCTTCTGCCCGCCCGACAGCTTGCCGGCCGGATAGAGCCAGAACTTCTTCAGCGCCGGGAAATGGCCGAACAGCCATTCGAGCCGGCGCGTGTCCATCTGGTCCACGCTGCGCACCTTGCGCGCGGCCAGCAGCAGGTTCTCGCGCACCGTCAGATCAGAGAAGATGCCCATGTTCTCGGGCACGTAGGCGATGCCGAGTTGAGCGATGTCGGGCGTGCGCAGCTGGCCCTGCGAACCGCCGATGGGCTGGTCGTCGAACAGCACGCTGCCGCGCGACACCGGCCACAGGCCCATGATGGTCCGCAAGGTCGTGGTCTTGCCGGCGCCGTTGCGGCCCAGCAGCATCGTCACCTTGCCGGCCGGCACGTCGAAGTCGACGCCGTGCAGGATGTGGTACGCGCCGATGTGCGTGTGCACACCGTTGAGTTGAAGCATCGGTGATTTCATGCGGCTTCGTCGAGCGTCGCGCCGAGATAGGCCTGCTGCACCACCGGCATCGCGATCACGCGCTCGGGTTCGCCGTCGGCGACCAGCCGGCCGTTGTGCAGCACGATGATGCGGTCGGCCAGCTCACGCACCACGTCCATCTTGTGCTCGACCAGCAGGATGGTCTTGTCGCGCTGTTCCTTCAGTTGGCGGATCAGGTCCAGGATCACCGGCACGTCGTCCAGGCTCATGCCGGCGGTGGGTTCGTCGAACATGTAGACGCTGGGCTCGAGCGCCATCAGGATCGCCACCTCGAGCTTGCGCTGGTCGCCATGCGGCAGGCTTGCGGCGGTGGCGTCGGCGCGGCTGCCGAGCTGCACGCGCTCGACCAGCGAGTAAGCACGCTCCAAGGTGTTGCGGTGGTCCAGCCAGACCGACCACAGATTCAGCCCTTCCTTGCGCCGCGCCTGCACCGCCAGGCGCACGTTCTCGACCACCGACAGGTTGGGGAACAACTGCGTCAGCTGGAACTCCCGCCCGAGCCCGCGCTGCGTGCGCGTCGATGCCGACTCGCGCGTGATGTCCACACCCTTCAGGTGCACCGAACCTTCGGTGGCACGCAACTGCCCCGAGATCAGGTTGAAGTAGGTGGTCTTGCCCGCGCCGTTCGGGCCGACGATGGCCGTCAGCGTGCCAGGCTCGAAGCGGCACGACACGTGGTCTACCGCCACATGGCCGCCGAAGCGGATCGTCAGGTCTCTGGTTTCGAGCATCAACGCTCTATTTCTTATTCCTGATCGGCACGTCCATCTCGTCGGCCTTGATCTCGCGCACCAGCTCGGGCACGCCCCACGCAAACGCCGGGTCGGCCTTGATCTTGAAGTGGTACATGTTCTGCATCGCCTGGTGATCATCCTTGCGGAAGGTCATCTTGCCCTTGGGCGTCTCGAAGCTCATGCCCTCCATCGTGCTGATGAGCTTGTCGGTGTTGGTGTCGCCCTTGCTCTTCTTCAGCGCTTCCACCACCGCGATGGCGGCCGCCATGCCGCCGGCGGTGAAGAAGTCGGGCGGTGCCTTGAACTGCTTGTAATGGTTGGCCACCAGCCATTCGTTGACGGGGTTCTTGGGGATGCCGAAGTAGTAGTACGTGGCGCCTTCCATGCCGGGGAAGTTCTTGTACGCCGCCATCGCCGGCAAGATGTTGCCGCCGGTGGCGATCTCGATGTTGTAGCGCTTCAAATCCAGGTCGGCGATCTTGAACGGGTTGCCGCCGCCGCCCGCCCAGATGATCCAGATGACCTTGCGGCCCGGTTTGTCCTTCAGCGCGTCGATCAGGCGTTGCGCCCCGGCGGTGAAGTCGGTGGTGGTGGTGGGCAGGTACTCTTCATGAACGATCTTGGCTTTCTTGATCGACTCCTTGAAGGCCTTCACGCCGTCCTTGCCGAAAGCGTAGTCCTGCGCCAGCGTGGCGATCGAGGTGCCTTCCTTGTCTTGCGCCACGGCGTTGGAGATCGCGTCCTGCGAGCTGTTGCGGCCGGTGCGGAAGATGTACTTGTTCCACTTGTCGCCGGTGATCGAGTCGGCCACCGCCGGCTCGACCAGCAGGATCTTCTTGTACTCCTCGGCCACCGGCAGCAGCGCCAGCGCGACACCCGACGAGCTCGGGCCGACGGCGATGTCGGCCTTGTCGTCGCCATAGGCCG
>JANMYQ010000107.1:0-13762 GCA_031382215.1 Methylibium sp. | reverse complement strand
AGAGCATGTGTGGGACGACGTCGACGATGCGCGAGCCTTCCTGTCCACCGGCCACGCCATGCTGGGCGGCAAGCGGCCGATCGAGGTGGCCCTGACCGAACTCGGCGCGCGCCGCGTCGAGAACCTGCTCTGGTCGCTGTTTCATGGCGTCGCGGCCTGAAGGCTCGGCCAAGCCGAGATCCAAGGCGGCGGTCACCAACAAGGCACCGGCGCAGTCCTGGCAGGCCTGGCGTATTGCCGACGGCCGGTTCGACCCTTTCAGTTCGGTCGGTGCCTCGCTGGTCGGGGTCCGCTGGAATTCACCGGGCCTGGGTGTCATCTGCGCCAGTCACTCCTTTGCAGGTGCGATGTTGGAGTGCCTGGCCCATGCCGGCATCGGCCGGGTGCCGCGAACGCACGTCGCCGTCAGGGTCGCCATACCGGACGCGATCGCCGTCGAGCGACACGACGAGAGCAGCCTGCCTGCGGCCTGGGATCATGCGGATCTGCGCGCGGCCCGCGCCTTCGGCGACGCCTGGATTCGCGAGTTGCGCACCGCGGTGCTGGTCGTGCCCTCAGTCGTGGCGCGCAGAGAGGGCAACGTCCTGCTCAATCCGCGCCACCCCGACTTCAGCAGCATCGTCGCCAGCGCGCCAGAACCCGTGGTCTGGGATGCGCGACTGTTCGGGCGCCACTGACCGCCGTGCCAGTGCGTCGGCCACAATCGTCACCGCACCAGGCAGTATCAGGACCAGAGCCAATCCCTCGTGAACGCGAAGCGAACCCCGAACCCCTGGCGCCTGTCCGTTGCTCCGATGATGGACTGGACGGACCGCCATTGCCGCGTCTTCCACCGGCTGCTCACGCGCCACACGCGCCTGTACACCGAGATGGTGACGACCGGCGCGCTGTTGCATGGCGATGTGCCGCGCCACCTGGCGTTCGATGCGCAGGAGCATCCGCTCGCGCTGCAGCTCGGCGGCAGCGAACCGGCCGAGCTGGCCGCGTGCGCGCGGCTGGGCGAGCAGTGGGGCTACGACGAAATCAACCTGAACTGCGGCTGCCCGAGCGAGCGCGTGCAGCGTGGCTCCTTCGGCGCCTGCCTGATGGCCGAGCCGCAACTGGTGGCCGACTGCGTGAAGGCGATGTGCGACGCGGTGGACATTCCGGTCACGGTGAAACACCGCATCGGCATCGACAAGGCCGAGAGCTACGAATTCGTGCGCGACTTCGTCGGCACGGTGGCGCTGGCTGGCTGCAACGTGTTCATCGTGCATGCGCGCAACGCCTGGCTCAAGGGCATCAGCCCGAAAGAGAACCGCGAGCTGCCGCCGTTGCGCTACGAGACGGTTCACCGCTTGAAGCGCGAGTTTCCGGCCCTGAGCTTCGTGCTCAACGGCGGGATCAAGACCACGGCGCAAATCGATGAGCAACTTTCGCTTGTCGACGGTGTGATGCTCGGTCGCGAGCCCTATCACCACCCGTGGTCGATGGCGGAGTGGGACGAGCGCTTCTTCGGCGATCCGCCAGCCGCGCCCGATCGCGATGCGGTAGAAAGTTCGATGGTCGCCTACATGGAACGCATCGCCGCCAGCGGCGAACCGTGGTCACGCGTGTCGCGCCACATGATGGGCCTGCGCGACGGCCAGCCCGGCGCCCGCAAGTGGCGCCAGGTCTGGTCCGATCACCGGCTCAAGTCGTGGCCCGCGTCGGCCGTGTCTGCCGAGGCGCGGCGAGCACTGGCGTCTGCCGCGCCCGGCCAGGTGGCCAGCACCACGCCCACCAGCGCGAGTGCAAACGCCACCGCCTGAATGGCGCTGAAGCGCTCGCCCAGGAACACCACGCCCACCAGCGCCGCGCTGACCGGCAACAGCACTGTGAACACGCCGGCTTTTGATGCGGGCACGTGGCGCAGCCCGGTCATCCACAACCACACGGTGAGCGTGCTCGCGGCGAGCGAATAGAACACCAGCAGCCACCAGGAGCCGGCGGCCACAGCGCCGAAGTCGAAGCGCCACGCCAACCACAGGCCGAATGGCGTGACCAGCGCCAGGCCCCACAGGTTGATCAGCGCACTGATGCGTTTGGGGCTCAGGTTGCCGGTGAGCTTCTTGCCGACGACGACGTAGATCGCCTCGCAAGTCACGGCGCCCATCAGCAGCAGGTTGCCCAGCAGCGAGCTCGTGCCTTCAGTCCCGCCCGGTGCCGCCGCTTGCTTGCTGAACGACACCAGCGCGATGCCGCCCACTGCGCACACGATGCCGGCTGCCACGCGCGGCGTGATGCGCTCGCGCAGCAGCGCCCACGACAGCACGGCCACCACCGCGGGCAGGCCGGCCATGATCACGCCGGCCGCCAGCGCGGTGCTCATCGACACGCCGAACAGCATGCAGACCGAGAACAGGAAGTTGCCGAAGAACGATTCGAGGAACAGCAGACGGCGGTCGCGTGCGGTCAGCGCCGGCTCGCCAGCGCCACGCCGGACCCAAGGCGCCATCGCGATCGCGGCAATGCCGAAGCGCAGCCAGGCCAGCAACAGCACCGGGAACACCACGACCAACACCTTGGACAAGGCCACGTAGCTGCCCACCACGGCCATGCTGCTGGCCAGGCACAGGTACGACAGCCACGGTGCCGGCTTCAGGGGTCCACCTTCAGAACAATCGGGCCGCGAGCCAGGTGAGCCCCGCGAACGCCGACCAGTCGGGCACGCCCGAACGCAGGCTGCGAGCCGCACCAACGTCGAGCGCCAGCCGGTTCGAGACCGAATAGCCGGCCGCCACCAGCAGTTGCCGGCTGCTCGCCGTGCCGCGCTGGTGCGTGCCCGAGAGTTCGCCCGCGAGTGACCAGCGCTCGGTCAACGGCCGCGACAAGCCGGCGGCCCACAAGGCCTGCACGCGGCTCGTCGCCGGGTCGGCACGGCCGAAGCGCGTGGCGGCCAGGTTGGCGTCCAGGTGCCAGGCACCGAAGTCGGCGCTGTAGATGCCGGTCAACGAGGTGTCGGAGTGGCCCGAGCCAATGCCGTCGCGGCCGGTCGGCAAGGTGGCGCCGAGCTCGACCCCGAAGGCCTGCGTGTCGTCGACCGCGAAGCGCCGCTTCAGCACGAGGGCGGTGTCGCCGCCTCCGCTGATGCGTTGCCCGTTTTCGTCGGTCTGGCGCACCCACGCATCGCCGCCCACGCGCAGGCCCCAGTCCGGGGTGAAGGCGAGCTTGAAGGTGTAGGACAGGCCGTCGCTGCGCGCTGGCCCCACCCCGTGGTCGCGCTGCACACCGGTTTCCACCTCGAGCCAGCCCGGCGCCGACAGCGCAGCGGGTGACGAGACGCTGGGCCGGCACGGGGTCACCGACGGTTCTTCCGCCGCGGCGTTCTGCGCCCATGTGGCGCTCGCTGATGCCAGCAACAGCGTGGCGGCGAGGCCGTGGAAAAGCTCAGAACATTGCGCCATAACGTTGAATCTCCCAATGGCTGACGTGACGTGAATACTCGGTCCATTCGCGCCGCTTGAGGTTGATGAACTGTTCGCTCAGCGTGTCGCCCAGCGCGGCGCGGATCACATCGTTGCCCTCCAGCGCGGTGACGGCTTCGCCCAGGCTCTGCGGCAGCAGCCCGATGCCGCGCGCGCGGATGGCGGCCAGCGGCAAGGCGAACAGGTCGTCGGTGCAGGCCGGCCCGGGGTCGAGTTCACGATCGACGCCGTCGAGCCCGGCGGCGATCAGTGCCGCCGTGGCCAGGTACGGGTTGGCGCTCGCGTCGGGCAGGCGCCACTCGAAGCGATTGGCCAGCGTGCGCACCAGTGCCGTTCGGTTGTTCGGGCCATGCGCCACGTAGGCCGGCGCCCAGGTGGTGCCCGACAGCGATTCGCTGACGACGAGCCGCTTGTACGAATTGACCGTCGGTGCCGCGATGGCGCACAACGCGGCCGAGTGCGCCAGCACTCCGGCGATGAAGTGGCGCGCCAGCGGCGACACACTGTCAGAGACCGGGTCGCGCGTGCGATCGTCGAACAGTGAACGCGGCTCTTTGCCGTCGGTATCCCACAATGAAACGTGAAAGTGCATGCCGCTGCCGGGTTGGTTGGCGAACGGCTTGGGCATCATCGAGAACACCATCCCGTGGCGTTCGGCCAGGGCCTGCGCGGCCATCTTGAACAGCATCAGGTGGTCGGCGCTGGTCAGCGCGTCGGCGTGGTGAAAGTTCAGCTCGTACTGGCCGTGTGCGTCTTCATGGTCGATCTGGAACACGTCGAGGCCGCAGCCGTTCAACCCGTCGGCCAACTGGGCCAGGAACTCGTGCTGGCGCGGCAGGCTCTTCAAGTCGTACGACGGTTTGTCGAGGCGGTCGTGCACATCGGCCGGCACCAGCCCGCGCTCGGTGTGGCGCAGCAGGAAGAACTCGGGCTCGATGCCGGTGTGCAGCACCCAGCCGCGCTCGGCCAGGCGCGCCACCTGGCGGCGCAGCACCTGGCGCGGGCAGGCGTCGAAGGGTTCACCGGCGACGAAGCCGTCGCAGGCGATGCGCGCATAGCCCGGCATCCACGGCAACGCACGCGCGGTGCTGGCGGCACCGCGGCCGTAATACTCTGAACGCGGCCCCATGCGCGGCAGGCCGGTGCCCCAGATCGACGCGCCAGAGAAGCCGGCGCCGTCGGTCAGCAAGGTGTCGAGGTGGGCAAACGGGATCAGCTTGCCCTTGGCCACGCCGTGCAGGTCGGTGAACTGCGCGATCAGCGTGTGAACGCCCTGGGCGGCGAGGGTTTCCTTCAGGTGCTTCATCAGGCCACGGCGGCGCGCATCGCGGCGCGGACGATGTCCATCGCCTCGCCGAACACCGTGTCCGGAATCGTCAGCGGAAACAGGAAGCGCACCACGTTGGCGTCGACGCCGCAGGTCAGCAGGATCAGGTTGCGCTTGAGCGCCTCGGCCTGGACCTTGCGCGTGAAGTCGGCGTCGGGGGTTTGTGTGCCGGGCTGGTTGAATTGCACCGCCACCATCGCCCCCAGGCCGCGGATGTCGGCGATCTGCGGCACCTCGGCGCGCAGGCAGTGCAGCACGGCCTTCAGCTCATCGCCCAGGCGCTGGCCGCGTTCGGGCAGTTTCTCCTCGGCCATCACGTCGATGACAGCGTGCGCCGCGGCGATGGCCAGCGGGTTGCCGGCGTAGGTGCCGCCCAGGCCGCCGGCGGCCGGTGCGTCCATGATCTGTGCCTTGCCGGTCACGGCCGACAAGGGCAGGCCGGCGGCGAGCGACTTGGCGATCGTCATCAGGTCGGGCGTCACCCCGAGTGCACCGAAATGCTCCATCGCGAACATTTTGCCGGTGCGGCCGAAGCCGGTCTGGATCTCGTCGGCGATCAGCACGATGCCATGTTCGTCGCACAGCGCGCGCAGCCACTTCACCGCTTCGGCCTGGATCACGTTGAAACCGCCTTCGCCCTGCACCGGCTCGAAGATGATGGCCGCGACGCGGCTGGGTTCGATGTCGGCCTTGAAAATGTGCTGCACCGCCTTCTTCACCTCATCGAGGCTCGCGCAATGGCAAGGGAAGGGCGCGTGGTAAACCTCGGGCGCAAACGGCCCGAAGCCGGCCTTGTACGGCTGCACCTTGCCGGTGAGCGACACGGCAAACAGGCTGCGGCCGTGGAACGCACCGCTGAAGGCGATCACGCCGGAGCGCTTGGTGTACGAGCGCGCGATCTTGATGGCGTTCTCGATCGCCTCGGCGCCGGTGGAGAACAGCGCGGTCTTCTTGGCGTGGCTGCCGGGTGTCATCGCGTTGAGCTTTTCGGCCAGCGCGATGTAGCCCTCATACGGCACGACCTGGTAGCAGGTGTGCGTGAAGCGTTCGAGTTGTGCCTTCAAGGCAGCGACGATTTTCGGGTGGCGGTGGCCGGTGTTCATCACCGCGATTCCGCCGGCAAAGTCGATGAAGCGGCGGCCTTCGACGTCCCACAGCTCCGAGTTCTCGGCGTGGTCGGCGAAGAAGGTGCCCATCACTCCCACGCCGCGCGGCGTGGCAGCGGCCTTGCGGGCCATCAGTTGTTCGTTTTGCGAGTGGTTCATGGAGATCTCCTTGCGGTATTTACTCCCTCTCCCCAGAGGGGCGAGGGAGCAACTCAGTCGATGCGCAGCCAGGTGGTCTTCAACTCGGTGTATTTGTCGAACGCATGCAGCGACTTGTCGCGCCCATTGCCGCTCTGCTTGAAGCCACCGAAGGGCACGGTGATGTCGTCTTCGTCGTATTGGTTCACATGCACCGTGCCGGCGCGCAGCGCGCGCGCCACGCGGTGGGCGCGGTTGATGTTGTGGCTCCAGACGCTGGCCTGCAGGCCATAGGCCGAGTCGTTGGCCATGGCCACCGCTTCTTCTTCGGTCTTGAAGCGGATCACGCTCATCACCGGGCCGAAGATTTCTTCGCGCGCAATCTTCATGCGGTTGCCCACGCCTTCGAACACCGTCGGTTCGACGAAGTAGCCGCCGGTTTCGGCGCGCACCTGGCTGCCGCCGACGAGCAAGCGCGCGCCTTCGTCGCGGCCGGCGGCGATGTAGCCCATCACGGTGCGCAGTTGCGTGTCGTCCACCAGCGCGCCCATCTCGGCTTGGCCGCTGAGCGGGTCACCGGGCTGGTACTTAGGTGCTTCGGCGGCCACGGTGGCGAGGAATTCGTCGGCAATGCTCTCGTGCACGAACACGCGCGACGGGGCATTGCAGCTTTCGCCCTGGTTGAAGAACATGCTGCCGGCCACGGTCTTGGCAGCGCGTGCGATGTCGTCGAAGTCGGGGAACACCAGGAAGGCCGACTTGCCGCCGAGCTCGTTGTAGACCCGCTTCAGGTTGCTGCGGCCGGCGTACTCGAGCATCTTGCGGCCCACGCGCGTGCTGCCGGTGAAGCCGACCGCATCCACGTCCATGTGCAGCGCCAGCGCTTCGCCGGCTTCACCACCGTGGCCGGGCACGACGTTGAACACGCCTTCGGGCAGCCCGGCTTCCATGGCCAGTTCGGCCAGGCGCAGGGCCGTCAGCGGCGACTTCTCGCTCGGCTTGAGCACGACCGAGTTGCCCGCCGCGAGCGCGGGGCCGAGCTTCCAGGCCGCCATGATCATCGGGTAGTTCCACGGCACCACCGCGCCGATCACGCCCATCGGCTCGCGCGTGATGAGCGCCAGCGCGTTCGGGCCGGTGGGGGCGATCTCGTCGTAGATCTTGTCCACGGCTTCTGCGTACCAGGCGATGCAGCGCGCGGTGGCCGGCACGTCCACCGCCAGGCTGTACTGGATCGGCTTGCCCATGTCGAGCGTTTCCAGCAGCGCCAGATGGTCCTTGGCGGCCAGGATCTTGTCGGCAAACTTCTGCAGCACCTTCTTGCGCGCGGCCGGCGGTTTGCGGGCCCAGCGGCCGTCATCGAAAGCGCGGCGGGCGGACGCGACAGCGGCGTCGATATCAGCCGCCTGGCCGCGCGCCACTTGCGCGATCGGCTGCCCGTTCAGCGGCGACACGCAGGCAAAGGTTTCGCGGCTGGCGCTGTCTTGCCGCTGGCCGGCGATGAACATGCGGCCGTCGGGCTTCAGCGCTGCGGCCGCGGCGTGCCAGTCGATCGTGGGGTGGCTCATGAGGGTTCCCTTCAAAGCGATGATGGCGCAGAGCTTGCGCCTGCGCCACCCGTTTTCCATGCGCTTCATTCCGCGCGTCGGGGCGGCGCGCGGGCCGCCGTCAGGCCGTCAGAAGAACAGCACCATCGAGGCACCGAGCATGTGGTTCGATTTGCGGAAGCTGGCGCCGCCGTTGGCCTCGAACACTTCCAGGCTGGCGCGGTCCATGCGGTATTCAGCCTTGAACGTGGTGTTCAGGTTGTACAGGTACTGTGCGCCGAGCGAGACCGCGAACCGGTTGGCGCCTTTCTCGGGGTCGCCCGCCGTGGGCCCGATGCCGTTGCGCGCGTCGGCAAAGGTGTAGCCCAGCAGCCCGCCGCCGTTCTTGTTGTTGCGAAGGAAGTCGGCGCGGACGATGCCTTCGAGGCGCGGCATCAACTTGTACGCGACCAGCGCCGACACGCCCATCCACTGGCTGTTGCGCAACTCTCCGGTGGTCGGGTCGGCTGTGATGGCAGCGTTCTTCTGCGTGCCGACGCTGACCTGGCCCTGCACCGTCAGGTCGCCGCGGATGAAGTAGCCGTCGACCTCGAACAGGTGCAAGGCGGTGTCGCGCAAGCTGTACGGCTCTAGCGTGACGGGGTTGCCCACGCCGTCGTCGGCGCGGAAGTTGGCTGCCTTGCCGTGCACGCCGGCAAAGCCGAAGCCCTGGTACTCGCCGCGCGAGTAGTCGACGCGGTAGGCAATCACCGGCACCTTTTCGCCGGCCGCGCGCTTGGACGCGTTCATGTTGGCCACCACGCCCTTCATGATCCACTTGCCGCTGGTCACTTCCAGCCCGGCGCCGGTGTAGGCGGTGGGCAGGGTGAAGTCGAACAGCAGGTTGTGCGTGATCAGCTTGTTCAGCGTGGGCTGCAGGTACTCGTAGCCCGACCAGTCGGGAATCTGGCCGGCGATCAGGCGCGTCTGCAGGTCGGTCAGCGGCACCGAGACGCTGGCTTCATGCACCGGCGAGCGGGAGGCGGAGTCGAACACCGAGCCGACACCGCGGTTCGGCGCCAGGGTCAGCCGCCACCGCGTGCCGCCTTCCATCTCTTTCTGGAAGTCGATCATTGCCATGCCGAAGTACGAGTTGTCGTAGTTGTAGCCGTCGTTGTCGACCGAATTCAGAAACTGGAAGCCGGCGCGGCTCTGGTTGCGGTTGTAGATGAAGGTCGGGTCCATCTGGCCGTTGATCTTCAGGCCCTTGTAGCCTTGCGCTTCCAGGTTGTCTTCGATCGACTCGGTTTTCACGCGGATGCGGTTCTGCTCGGCCACCTGCTCAGGCGTCATGCCCCACTCCTTGTCGGCCGGTTTGGCGGCTTCGGCGGCCTTGAGCTTTTCTTCGAGCTGGCCGATGCGGTCTTTCAGCGCTTTCAGCTCAGCGGCCACTTCGGCGTTGCTTTGGGCCACGGCCAGCGTCGGAAAGGCCGCTGCAAGCGCCAGGGCGAGGGCGGTGGGTTGCCAGATTTTCATTGGTCATCTCCTCTTGTGGATGTGGATGTGGATGTGGATTTGGGGGTCAGGCGCCAAGCCGGTTGGCATCGGCGACCTCACGCGCACGGTTGCGTTCCGCGCGCGCAATGAAGTAGCTGGCGGCGATCACGCCGATGGCGACCAGCGCCACCGTGACCGCGGCGACCGCATTGACACTGGGATTCAAGCCCAGGCGCGCGCGCGAGAAGATCACCAGCGGCATCGTCGTCGAGCCGGGGCCGGACAGGAAGGCCGACAGCACCACGTCGTCGAGCGACAAGGTGAACGTGAGCAGCCAGGCCGACAGCAGCGCCTGCGAGATCATCGGCAAGGTGACCAGGGTGAACACCTGCCAGGGGCGCGCGCCCAGGTCCATCGCCGCTTCTTCGAGCTGCGGATTCAGGTCTTGCAGGCGGGCCTGCACCACCACCGTGGCGTAGGCCATGCCGAGCAGCAGGTGGCCCATCCAGATGGTCAGCACGCCGCGCTCGGGGAAACCCAGCGCACGCTGGATCGACACCAGCATCAGCAGCAGCGACAGGCCCACGATCACCTCAGGCATCACCAGCGGCGCGTTGACCATGCCGCTGAACAGCGTTCGGCCGGTGAAGCGCTTGTACTTGACCAGCGCAAACGCGGCCAAGGTGCCCAGCACCACCGAGCCGCAGGCGGTGAAGAAGGCGATCTTGAGCGACAGCCACAGGCCGCCGAGCATTTCGCCGTCGTTGGCCAGGGCGGTGTACCACTTGAACGTGAAGCCGCGCCAGACGTTGGGCACCGGCGAGTCGTTGAACGAGTAGAGGACCAACGCGACGATGGGCAGGTACAGGAAGGCATAACCCAAGGTCAGCCAACCACGCCCGAAGTAGCGACCGAGATTCATTGGTGCACCCCACGCGCTTCGCGCGGCCCCGCCGAGCGGGGGTATTCACACTTGGGGCGGCCCGGCGTGTTCATGTGCGCCTCTCCGTCGCTTCAGCCTGATATTTGTTGAAGATCGCCAGCGGCACGATGATCAGCAGCACCATCACCACCGCCACCGTCGAGGCCATCGGCCAGTCGTTGTTGCTGAAGAATTCGTCCCACAGCACGCGGCCGATCATGAGCGTCTGCGGGCCACCCAGCAGCTCGGGGATCACGAACTCGCCGACGCAAGGAATGAACACCAGCATCGAACCGGCGATGATGCCGGCCTTGGACAGCGGCACGGTGATCTTCCAGAACGCGACCCAGGGCGTGGCACCCAGGTCTTGTGCGGCCTCCAACAAGCGCAGATCCATCTTGGCCAGGTTCGAGAACAGCGGCAGGATCATGAACGGCAGGTAGGTGTAGGTCATGCCCAGCACCAGCGAGAACGGCGTGTTCATCAACTGGCCGGGCGCCGGGATCAGCCCGCCGGCGGCGAGCAGGTGGTCCAGCCCGGTGGCGCTGATGAAGTTCGCGGCCCAGCCGTTTTCGCTCAGCAGGCCCTTCCACGCATAAACGCGCAACAGGAACGAGGTCCAGAACGGCAGCATCACCAGCATCAGCAGGGCGGGCTGCACGGTGGCCTTGGCGCGCGCCATGAAGTAGGCAAACGGGTAGCCGAGAACCAAGCACAGCGCGGTGGTGACGGCGGCGTACTTCAGGCTCGACAGGTAGGTCTTGACGTAGAGGTCGTCCTCGCTGAGAAAGACGTAGTTGCTCAGCTTCAGGCTCAGCGCGAGCACGCCTTCCTTGAAGGTGAGCACGTCCTTGAAGGTCACGTTCTCCATTTCCGACACGCTGATCTTCAGCACGATCAGGAACGGGAACATGAAGAACAGCAGCAGCCAGAAGTAGGGGATGCCGATCACGGCCGAGCGGCCGCGCAGCATCTGGCCGATACGCTGGATCCCGCTCATGCAGTGAGCACCACGTGGGCCGACGGTGACCAGCTCGCCCACGCGGCGTCGCCCCAGGTGAGCTGGTTGTCGCGGTGGCGCTCGGTGTTGCTCTGGCTCACCTTGAGCACCTGCCCACTGGGCAGCGCCAGGTGGTAGACGGTGAAGCTGCCGAAGTAGGACAGGTCTTTGACCGTGCCCTTGACTCTGTTGAAGCCACCGTCGGGCTCGCCATCGGCCGGCGGCTGAATGTCGCGGCCGAGCTGGATCTTCTCGGGCCGCAACGCCACGGTCACGTTCATGCCCTCGGTGCCGGTGATGCCGTGGCCCACGTAGTGCTTGCAGTCGGCACACTCGATCAGCACGTGGTCGGGGTGGTCGTCGGTCAGCTTGCCGTCCATCAGGTTCACGTTGCCGATGAAGTCGGCGACGAAACGGGTGGACGGCGTTTCGTAGATGTCGGCCGGCGCGCCCACCTGCAGGAAGCGGCCTTCGCTCATGATCGCGATGCGCGAGGCCATGGTCATTGCCTCTTCCTGGTCGTGCGTGACCATCACGCAGGTCACGCCGACTTTTTCGATGATGTTGACGAGCTCGATCTGCGTTTCTTCACGCAACTTCTTGTCGAGTGCGCCGAGCGGCTCGTCGAGCAGCAGCAGTTGCGGCTTCTTGGCCAGGCTGCGCGCCAGCGCCACACGCTGCTGCTGGCCGCCCGAAAGCTGGTGCGGTTTGCGCTTGGCGAACTTGCCGAGCTGCACCAGCTTGAGCATTTCCTCGACTCGCTCGGCCACCTCGTCCTTGCTCATGTTGCTGCGGCGCGGGCCGAAGGCCACGTTGTCCCACACCGTCATGTGCGGGAACAGCGCGTAGCTCTGGAACATCATGTTCATCGGGCATTCGTAGGGCGGCATGCCCGCCAGGTCTTGCCCGTTCAGAAGGATCTGGCCCGAGCTCGGTGTCTCGAAACCGGCCAGCATGCGCAGCAAGGTCGACTTGCCGCAGCCCGACGAACCCAGCAGCGCGAAGATCTCGCCCTTGGCGATGTCCAGGCTGACGTTGTTGACCGCCTTGTAGCCGCTGAAGTCCTTGGTGACGTTGCGGATCTGGAGGAATTTCGACGGGTCGCCGGGCGTGCTCACGGTGCTCATCGCGCCATCACAGTCCGGTCTTGAAGCCAGTGTAGGTGCGCGTCATCAGGCGGCGCAGGTCGTTGCCCAGCGAGTCCGGCGCGATCATCTTCTTCATTTCGGCCTCGACCGGGAACACCGTCGGGTTGTTCGCCACTTCGGGCTTGATGAACTTCTTCGACTCCTTGTTGGGGTTGGCGTAGAACACCTTGTTGGTGATGCCGGCGTGCACTTCCGGGCGCAGGATGTAGTTGATGAACTTGTGCGCGTTGCCAGGGTGTTCGGCATCGGCCGGGATCACCATCACGTCGAAGAACAATAGCCCGCCGGTGCTCGGGATCAGCGCTTCGATCTTCTGCCCGGTCTTGCCGTCGATGGCGCGCTGCTTGGCGATGTTCACGTCGCCCGACCAGCCGAGGGCCAGGCAGATGGAGCCGTTGGCCATGTCGTTGATGTAGCCCGACGAGCTGAACAAGGTGACGTAGGGGCGCACCGACTTCAGCAGGTTGGCGGCCTGCGCGTAGTCGGCCGAGTTCTTGCTGAACGATGGTTTGCCCAGGTAATGCAGCGCGGCCGGCACGACCTCGCTCGACGAGTCGAGGAAGGACACGCCGCACGACTTCATCTTGGAGATGTACTCGGGCTTGAATACCAGGTCCCAGGCATTGGCCGGCATCGGCGTGCTGCCCAGCGCGGCCTTGACCTTGTCGACGTTGATGCCCACGGTGGTGAAGCCCCACAGCCAGTTGACCATGAACTGGTTGCCGGGGTCGAGCTTGGCCAGTTGCGCCTGGATGTCGGGGTCGAGGTTCTTGTAGTTCGGCAGTTGCGCCTTGTCGAGCTTGCGCAACAGCCCGCCGTCGGCCTGCAGCTTGGCCCAGTTGCTGGAGGGCACCACCACGTCGTAGCCGGTCTTGCCGGCCACCAGCTTGGCGTGCAGGATCTCGTTGTTGTCGAAATTGTCGTAGCGGACCTTGATGCCGGTTTCTTTCTCGAAGCCCTTGAGCGTGTCTTCGCCGATGTAGTCGGACCAGTTGTAGACGTTCAGCACCTTCTCTTCTTCCTGTGCCGCGGCCGGCCCGGCCCAGAGCAGGCCGCCGGCAGCCGCCATCAACGAAGCAAGCGAGGTCAAGGTGCTGAACATGCGTTTCATGAGCGTTTCCTTCATGGTGTTTTCAAAGGTGCCAGATCAAAGGGGGCAAGGGCCGAGTCGGGTCAGAGTCTAGTCAGCGTGGAGCTGTATCGGCCTTCTCGCAAACCCCGTGCCAGCGAGGGAGCCGGGCCCGAGATGAGCAATGGGGCGGCCCGCTGTTCCCGCCGCGCCACAGGCGACCGCGCCAGCCAGACTTTCTACAGCCAGCCGCGCTTCACCGCATCGGCCAGGGTCAGGTCCAGGCACTTGCGGATCAACCCGACCATCTCGTCGATCTGGTCGCGCGTGATGATCAGGGGCGGCGCGATGATCATCCGGTCGCCCACCGCACGCATGATCAGCCCGTTGCCGAAGCAGTGGCCGCGGCAGAGCATGCCGACTTCGAGCGCGGAGTCGAAGGCCTGGCCCGTGGCCTTGTCCTTGACGATTTGCAACGCGGCCATCAGCCCGCAGGTCTGCACTTCGCCCACCAGCGGGTGTTTGGCCAGTTCGGCGTAGTGCGTGGCCAGGTAGGGGCCCAGATCGTCGTGCACCTTCTCGA
>JANMYQ010000069.1:0-1804 GCA_031382215.1 Methylibium sp. | reverse complement strand
GTCAGCCTGGTCCCGATCGTCGGCGGCCTGTTCGCCGCGGTATTCGCGGTGCTCTTCGGCTACGTCACCACCAAGAAGGCGGGCACGCCCTTCGCCATGATCACGCTGGGGATCGGCGAGCTGGTCTGGGCGTCGGCGCTCATGTTTCCCGAGTTCTTCGGCGGTGAAGGCGGCATCTCGGGCAACCGCGTCACCGGCCCCAAGACAGCGGGCATCACCTTCGGACCGCAGATCCAGCTGTACTACCTGATCGCCGTCTACACCGTGCTGTGCACCGCGGCGATGTTCGCCTTCACGCGCACGCCGCTGGGACGCATGCTGAATGCCGTGCGCGACAACCCCGAGCGCGTCGAGTTCATCGGCTACAACACCCAGTACGTCCGCTACTTCGCCTTCATCGCCTCGGGCTTCTTCATGGGCATCTCGGGTGGGCTGGGCGGCCTGCTGTTCGCTGCGCTGCTGGGTTACGTGAGCACCAAGAAGGCCGGCACCACCTTCGCCATGATCACGCTGGGTATCGGCGAGCTGGTGTGGTCGATGTCGCTGATGCTGCCCGAGTTTTTCGGCGGCGAAGGCGGCATCACCGGCAACCGCGTCGCCGGCCAAGCCTTCCTGGGCATCAGCTTCGGCCCGCAGGTGCAGCTCTACTATCTGATTGCGCTGTACTGCTTCGTCTCGACCGCGGCGCTGTTCGCGCTGACGCGCACGCCGCTCGGCCGCATGCTCAATGCCGTGCGCGACAACCCCGAGCGCGTCGAGTTCATCGGCTACAGCACGCAGCAGGTGCGCTTTCTCGCCTTCATGGTGGCGGGCTTCTTCGCCGGGATCGGCGGCGGCCTGGCGGCGCTGAATTTCGAGATCGTCACGGCCGAAGTCGTCGGCGCGGCGCGTTCGGGCGCCTACCTGCTGTTCGTCTTTCTCGGCGGCGCGACCTTCTTCTTCGGCCCGATCATCGGCGCCGTGCTGATGGTGCTGGCCCTGGTGCTGCTGTCGGAGCTGACGCAGGCCTGGCTGCTCTACCTCGGCCTGGTGTTTCTGTTCATGGTGATGTATGCCCCGGGCGGCTTGTCGAGCCTGATCATGATGAATCTGCGCCTGGCCGCCTTCGGCAAGCTGCGCGAGCTGTGGGCCAGCTACCTGGCCTTGGCGGGTACGGGCTTCGTGGTGCTGGCGGGGGCCGGCGCGATGATCGAGATGGTCTACCACCTGCAGCTCAACGCCGCACTCGGCCCGCAGTTGAAGTACATGGGCGCCTCGCTCAACGCCCTGGGTTTCGACAGTTGGTTCGGCGCCGGCTTTGTCTTGCTCACCGGCCTGGCGATGTTCGAGTTGACGCTGGCGTGGTTGCTCTACCTGGGCCTGGCCTTTACCTTCATGGTGATGTATGCGCCCGGCGGTCTGTCCAGCCTGATCATGATGAACCTGCGTGTGGCCGCTTTCGGCAAGTTGCGGCAACTCTGGGTCAGCTACCTGGCGATGCTGGTCACGGTGCTGGTTTTGCTGGTGGGCGCCGGAGCGATGATCGAGATGGTCTACCACCTGCAACTCAGCACCTCGCTGGGTTCCCAACTCCGGTTTCTGGGCGTCACCCTGGACGCGAAGGGACTCAACAGCTGGTTTGGTGCCGCCTTTGTGATGCTGACCGGTCTGGGCCTGTTTGAAGTCACACGCCGCCAGTTCCTGGTCGAGTGGGGCGAGATCCAGGAGTACATCGAAAAAGAAATCAAGCGCCGGGAGGCTTTGTCATGACGGATAACACTGGCCACGACGTGCGCAGCGAACGGCCCCCCCGAGCAAGCGCAGC
>JANMYQ010000067.1:0-24117 GCA_031382215.1 Methylibium sp. | reverse complement strand
GCTGCGCTTGGAAAACTCACCACCGAGAATCTCTTCCCAGTTCGGACCCCAGACGATCTTCTCCATGGTCTTGCCGGTGATCAGGCTGCGCGGGCGCGCCGTCGGCGTGGCCTTCATCTCGGGCGCCGACTGCAGGTGTTGGTAGTCGAACGTGAACGGCTCGTAGTAGTCGTCGATCTCCGGCAGGTTGGGGTTGGCGAAGATGCGCATCAGCAGCTTCCACTTGGCGCCCTGGCGCGGCTGGATCGAGCCGTCGGCATTGCGCACCCAGCCGCCGTTCCACTTGTCCTGGTTCTCCCACTCCTTGGGGTAACCGATGCCGGGCTTGGTCTCGACGTTGTTGAACCAGGCGTATTCCATGCCCGGCCGGCTGGTCCAGACGTTCTTGCAGGTGACCGAACAGGTGTGGCAGCCGATGCACTTGTCGAGATTCAGCACCATGCCGATCTGCGCGCGGATCTTCATGCGACTTCTCCTTGAGCCTGGACAGGTTTGACAAGTTCCTCACCGACAGGCGTGTCGAGCCAGTCGACCTTGTTCATCTTGCGGACGACCACGAACTCGTCACGGTTGGTGCCGATCGTTCCGTAGTAGTTGAAGCCGTAGCTGAACTGCGCGTAGCCGCCGATCATGTGGGTGGGCTTGAGCACGATGCGCGTCACCGAGTTGTGAATGCCGCCGCGCGCGCCGGTGATCTCGGAGCCCGGCGTGTTCACGATCTTCTCCTGCGCGTGGTACATCATCACCATGCCGGGGTTGACACGCTGGCTCACCACCGCACGCGCCGCAATGGCGCCGTTCACGTTGAAGAGCTCGATCCAGTCGTTGTCGACGATGCCCACTCGTTTGGCGTCGTCCTCGCTGATCCACACACACGGCCCGCCGCGGCTCAAGGTGAGCATCAGCAGGTTGTCGGTGTAGGTGCTATGGATGCCCCACTTCTGGTGCGGGGTGATGAAGTTCAGCGCGATCTCGGGGTTGCCGTTGGGCTTGACGCCCTGGATGCCCGCGGTCGTCTTCAGGTCTACCGGCGGGCGGTAGCTGCTGAAGCCTTCGCCGAACGCGATCATCCACGGGTGGTCCATGTAGAACTGCTGGCGCCCGGTGAGGGTGCGCCACGGGATCAGCTCGTGCACGTTGGTGTAGCCGGCGTTGTACGAGACGGTCTCGCTCTCGATGCCGCTCCAGGTCGGCGAGCTGATGATCTTGCGCGGCTGGGCCTGCACGTCGCGGAAGCGGATCTTCTCGTCCTCGCGGTGGATGGCCAGGTGCGTGTGGTCCAGCCCAGTTTGTTTGCCCAGCGCCTCCCAGGCCTTCACCGCCACATGGCCGTTGGTCTCGGGCGCGAGCTGCAGGATGACCTCGCAAGCGTCGATGTCGGTCTCGATCTTCGGCATGCCGCGGGTCACGCCTTCGGCGGTGACCAGGCCGCTCAATTCACCGAGTTGCTTGACCTCCGTCTGCGTGTTCCACGCAATGCCCTTGCCGCCGTTGCCGACCTTGCCCATCAACGGGCCGAGCGCGGTAAAGCGTTTGAACACGTTCGGGTAGTCGCGCTCGACCACGGCGATGTTCGGCGCGGTCTTGCCCGGGATCAGCTCGCACTCGCCGCGTTTCCAGTCCTTCACGTCGAAGGGCTGGGCCAGTTCGGCCGGTGAGTCGTGCATCAGCGGGCTCAGCACCAGCTCGCGCTCCACGCCCAGGTGGCCGACGCAGACCTCGCTGAACTTCTGCGCGAAACCCTTGTAGATCTCCCAGTCACTCCTGGACTGCCAGGCCGGGTCCACTGCAGTGGACAGCGGGTGGATGAAGGGGTGCATGTCGCTGGTATTGAGGTCGTTCTTCTCGTACCAGGTGGCCGTGGGCAGCACGATGTCGCTGTACAGGCAGGTGGTGCTCATGCGGAAGTCGAGCGTCACCAGCAGGTCGAGCTTGCCTTCGGGAGCCTTGTCGTGCCAGACCACTTCGGTCGGCTTGGCTTCCTCTTTGCCGAGGTCCTTGCCCTGCACGCCGTTGCTCGTGCCGAGGAGGTGCTTCAGGAAGTATTCGTGGCCCTTGCCGCTAGAGCCCAACAGGTTCGAACGCCACACGAACAGGTTCCGCGGCCAGTTGTCCGGGTGGTCGGGATCGGTGCAGCTCATCTTCAACGAGCCGTCCTTGAGCGCCTTGACGGCGTAGTCTTTCGGCTCCATGCCGGCCGCCGCCGCGTCGCGCACCACCTGCAGTGGGTTGGTCTGCAACTGCGGGGCGCTGGGCAGCCAGCCCATGCGTTCGGCGCGCACGTTGTAGTCGATCATGCTGCCGGCGTACATCTTCTTGTCGGCCAGCGGCGAGATCACCTCTTCCATGCCGAGCTTCTCGTAGCGCCATTGGTCGGTGTGGGCGTAGAAGAAGCTGGTGCTGTTCTGCTGCCGCGGCGGGCGGATCCAGTCGAGCGCAAACGCCAACGCCGTCCAGCCGGTCTGCGGGCGCAGCTTTTCCTGGCCCACGTAATGCGCCCAGCCGCCACCACTCTGGCCGATGCAGCCGCACATCATCAGCATGTTGATGACGCCGCGGTAGTTCATGTCGCTGTGGTACCAGTGGTTCATCGCCGCGCCGATGATCACCATCGACTTGCCCTGCGTCTTGTGCGCGTTTTCGGCGAACTGGCGCGCCACGCTGATGAGCTGCGCCCGCGGCGTGCCGGTGATGCGCTCCTGCCAGGCTGGCGTGTAGGGTGTGTCGTCGTCGAAGCTGGTGGCGGCCAGTTCACCCTTCAAGCCGCGCGCCACGCCGTAGTGGGCCACCTGCAGGTCGAACACCGTTGCCACCAGGGCCTCGCGATGGTCACCGTCCTTGCCCAGGGTAATGCGCTGCACGGGCACGGTGCGCACCAGCACGTCGCCGTTGTCGCCGCCGAGCTTGTTGCTGGGGAAATGCTCGCTGTCGATGCCGCCGAAGTACGGGAAGCCGACCTTCGCCGTGTCGGTGCTCGGATGCTCGCCTTCCAGCAGCGACAGCTTCAGCTTCACATCGTGACCATGTCGGGCCTCTTTCGCTTCCAGGTTCCACTGGCCCTGGTCGGCGCGCCCATCCGGCCCCCAGCGAAAGCCGATCGCACCCGTCGGCAGCACGACCTTGCCGACCTCGTCGAAGGCCACCGTCTTCCACTCCGGGTTATTGGCCTGGCCGAGCTTGCCGTTGAAGTCCGACGCGCGCACATAGCGGTCGGGCACGGTGATGACCTGGCCGTTGGGCAGCGTGTGCTCCTTGAGCATCACCAGCATCGGCATGTCGGTGTAGCGGCGAACGTAGTTGTCGAAGTAGGCGCTGCGCTCCTTGCCGCCATCGGGAAAATAGAACTCCTTCAGGATCACATGGCCCATCGCCATCGCGACCGCGGCATCGGTGCCCTGCTTCGGGTGCATCCAGATGTCGGCCAGCTTGGCGACTTCGGAGTAGTCGGGCGTCACCGCCACTGTCTTCGCACCCTTGTAGCGCACCTCGGTGAAGAAGTGCGCGTCGGGCGTGCGCGTCTGTGGCACGTTGGAGCCCCAGGCGATGATGAAGCTGGAGTTGTACCAATCGGCCGACTCGGGCACGTCGGTCTGCTCACCCCACACTTGCGGGCTGGCCGGCGGCAGGTCGCAGTACCAGTCGTAGAAGCTCATGCACACGCCGCCGATCAGGCTCAGGTAGCGCGAGCCTGCGGCGTAGCTCACCATCGACATGGCAGGGATTGGCGAGAATCCGATCACTCGGTCCGGCCCGTGCGTTTTGATCGTGTGCACATTGGCCGCGGCGATCATCTCGTTGACCTCGTCCCAGTTCGAGCGCACGAAGCCGCCCAGGCCGCGCACCTGCTGGTAGTCGCGTCGCTTCGTGTCGTCGGCAACGATGCTGGCCCACGCGTCCACCGGGTCGTGCGCCAGGCGCGCCTCGCGCCAGTGCTTGAGCAGGCGGCCGCGCACCATCGGGTATTTCACGCGGTTGGCGCTGTACAGGTACCAGCTGTAGCTCGCGCCGCGTGCACAGCCGCGCGGCTCGTGGTTGGGCATGTCCCAGCGGGTGCGCGGGTAGTCGGTCTGCTGGGTTTCCCAGGTGACGATGCCGCCCTTGACGTAAATCTTCCACGAGCACGAGCCGGTGCAGTTCACGCCGTGGGTCGAGCGAACGATCTTGTCGTGCGCCCAGCGGTTGCGGTAGGCATCCTCCCACGTGCGGTCTTCGCCGGTGGTGACGCCGTGGTCGCCGGAGAAGGTTTCGCGCGGCTGCGAGAAGTAGGTGAGGCGGTCTAGGAAGTGGCTCATGAAAGGTCTCCGCGGGATCGATATTCAGCGTTGTTCGGTGTCTGGCTTGTGATGGTTGGCGCGGGATCGAGCCGCCGGGGCACTCCGCTCAGCTCCTGTCCCCCGGGCCGGAAAAGACTCGGCCCTCCTCCTTTACCTCGCTGATCGGAGCGCCCCGCCGGCCCGATCCGGCACCGTTGGGGCCGCTCGGGCTTTTCAATGCACGAAGACCACGAACCCGGGCCGGGGGCGTCGGGTGGGTGACGCAGCGAAGTAAAGGAGGAGGGCCGGTCTCTTTCGGCCCGGGGGACATGAGCGGAGTTACCTACCCGATGGCCTTGGCCAGCGCACACCTCAACAACGCATCGCATGACGTTTCCCGGTCTCAGCATGAAGGTCGGCATCAAGGGTTCTTCACGTACGCGTTCTTGCGCAGGTAGAACCACCAGTTCAGCACCAGGCACAGCGCGTAGAAGATGGCAAAGCCGTACATCGCGACCTGCGGCGTGCCGGCCTTGATCTGGTTGCCGATGACCACCGGCGCGATGAAGGCGCCGTAGGCGGCGATCGCCGAAGTCCAGCCCAGCACCGGGCCGGCCTGCTGGCGGTCGAAGATCACGCCGATGGTGCGGAATGTCGAGCCGTTGCCGATGCCGCTGGCGAAGAACAGCACGATGAACAGGCCGATGAAGGCCGGAAAGTACTGCTCCGGCGTGGCCGATCCGTAGGCCAGCATCATCACGTAGCCGACGGCGACCGAGGCGAACACCATCACCACCGAGATCACCTGCGTGACGATGGAGCCGCCGACCTTGTCGGAAATCCAACCCCCGATCGGCCGCACCGCGGCGCCAACGAACGGGCCGATCCACGCATAGGTGAAAGCCGACGGCGCGTTCGGGTTCTTCAGCGTGTGCTGCAGCACGCCGTTGGCGTCGGCCACGTGGCTGATGCCGAAGATCACCGTGATCGACAGCGGCAGCGCCATCGAGAAGCCGATGAACGAGCCGAAGGTCACGATGTACAGCGCCGTCAGCGCCCAGGTGTGCTTGTCCCTGAAGATCAGGAACTGTTTCGCAACGCCCTCCTTCATCGGCCCGAAGGCGGCGAGCTTCATCACCAGCAGAGCGCTCACGATGTCCAGCGGGATCGCCACCCACATGCTGATGAGCCCGAGCCCCGTCGGTGCCGGCAGGTAGAGGTACAAGCCCAGGATGGCCGGGATGAAGGCCAGCGTGTACAGGTAGGTGATCTTCGCGAAGGCGACCAGCGGGTTGCCGGTGTCGGGCGACACGGTCTTCAGGTTGTTCATGCCGAACCAGCACAGGATGGCCAACGGCACCAGCGACAGCACCCAGGCGAAGCCGGCGTTCTGGATCCAGGTCGGCGTGCCGGCGGCGATCTTGCCGAGGATCCAGCCGCTGTCCTTCATCAAGGTCATCGGCTCGCCGCCGAAGGCACCGAACAAGCCCACCGTCATCACCAGCGGGATCACGATCTGCATCGTCGTCACGCCGAAGTTGCCGATGCCGGCGTTCAAGCCCAGCGCCGTGCCCTGCAGTCGCTTCGGGAAGAAGGTGCTGATGTTGGACATCGAGCTGGCGAAGTTGCCGCCGCCCACGCCCGACCACAGCGCCATCAGCTGGAAGGCCCACAGCGGCCAGTCCTTGTGCTGCAGCGCAATGCCGGTGCCGATGGCCGGCGCCAGCAGCATGGCGGTGGTCAGGAAGATGGTGTTGCGCCCGCCGGCCAGGCGGATCAGGAACGAGGCCGGGATGCGCATCGTGGCGCCAGAGATGCCGGCGATGGCCGTCAACGTGAACAGCTCGGCCTGGGTGAACGGGAAGCCCAGGTTGAGCATCTGCACGGTGATGATCCCCCACATGCCCCACACGGCGAAGCCGCACAACAACGCGGGCACCGAGAGCCAGAGGTTGCGGTAAGCGATCTTCTTGCCGGTGGACTCCCAGAATCCTTCGTCTTCGGGGCGCCAGTCCGCGACATCGCCGCCGCTGGCAGGGGCAGGCACGGCAGCGCCGGCCTTGAGGGTGGTGTTCATTTGATTCCTTGAAGCAGTGGGTCTTCTCTCAGCCGTTCAGGCTGAAGGCCGGGGCGTTCTTGCCCATCAGTTCGGTGCGGCGGACCTCGGTCCAGTACATCCAGATCAGCGAGACCCAGACCACGCCGTACATCAGCATGAAGGCGCTGGAGCGCACGCCGGTCAGGTCCATCAGTGCGCCGAACAGGATCGGCAGCACGAAGCCGCCCATGCCGCCGGCCAGGCCAACGATGCCGCTGACGGTGCCGATGTTGGTGGGATAGTCGTCGCTGATGTACTTGAACACGCTGGCCTTGCCGAAGGCCCAGGCAATGCCGAGCAGGAACATCAGCCCGGTGAAGGTGTAGACGTTCAAACCGATGTGGAAGGTCTTCGGGCCGTCGACGGTCAGCACCGTGAAGTCGGTCTGCGGGTAGCTCAGCAGGAACAGGCAGATCCAGCTCACCCACAGCACCCACCAGGTCACGCTGTGCGCGCCGTACTTGTCGCTCAGCCAGCCGCCCACCGCGCGCAGCACGCCGCCGGGCAGCGAGAAGCAGGCCGCCAGCAGCGCCGCGGCGCGGATGTCGAGCCCGAACTCGCCAACGTAGTACTGCACCAGCCACAGGCTCAGCGCAACGTAGCCGCCGAACACGATGGAGTAGTACTGGCAGTACTTCAGCACCTTCGGGTCCTTCAGCATCTTCAGCTGGTCGCTGAACTTGGTGTTCGACGGAACGAGGTGCGCCGGGTCGCTGTGGCTGAAGAACCAGAACAGCACCAGCGTTCCCAGCATGATCGCGGCGTAGACCTGCGGCACCATGGTCCAGCCGAAGGCCACCATCAGCGCGGGCGCCACGAACTTGTTGACCGCCGCGCCCGAGTTGCCGGCGCCGTAGACGCCCATCGCGAAGCCCTGCCGGCCCTTCGGGAACCAGCGCGCCACGTACGGTGTGCCGACCGAGAAGGACCCGCCGGCCAGGCCGACGAACAGGCCGATCGCCAGGAAGTGCCAGTAGGCGGTGGCGTAGCTCATCAGCCAGATGGCCGGCACGGTGATGGCCATCAGGACGGTCATCACGATGCGGCCACCGTACTTGTCGGTCCAGATGCCCAGCGGCACGCGGATCAGCGAGCCGGTGAGCACCGGCGTGGAGGTGAGCAGCCCGAACTCGGTGGCGTTCAGGCCCAGCGTCTTCTTGATCGGGATGCCGATCACGCCGAACATCATCCACACCATGAAGCACACGGTGAATGCGAGCGTGCTGACGATCAGCACCGACAAAGCCTGCCGGCTCATGGTGGGTTTGCTCATGCCAGCGCCCCGCTGTTTTTCATGCCCTCACTCTAGGCAGAGCAAGGCGCCAGCGGCATCCTCCGCTGGCACGGTCGGGCCAAGGCAGAAGAACGATGCGCCCGGGTGGGCGCATCGTCACGAAGAACTATGGGGCGTCGAAGTGGCTCAGGCCAAGCCGTGTTCGGTGGCCAGCACCGCCGCCTGCACGCGCGAGCTGATCGACAGCTTGCGCAGCACGTGCTGCACGTGGATCTTGACCGTGGTCTCGGCAATACCCAGCGTGCGCGCGATTTCCTTGTTGCTCTCGCCGCGCGCAATGCCGCGCAGGATGTCGTGCTCGCGCGGGGACAGGCCCGACAGCACCGACGGCGCAGGCTGCGGCGCTTCGCCTCGCGTCGCCTGAGACGCCACGGCGACGGTGCCGCGGAACGCGCTGACCAGCTTGCCCGTCATCTCCTCGGCCACCACGCTCTCGCCGCGCACCGCACGCCGGATCGCGTGGGCCAGCGCGTCGCCTTCGATGGTCTTGAGCAGGTAGCCGCAGGCGCCGCCGCGCAGCGCAGCGGCGAGGTCTTGTTCGTCTTCGCTGACGGTGAGCATCAGCACCTTCACCCCCGGCACCGCCTGCTGCAGCGAGGGCACGGCGTCGACGCCGTTCACCCCGGGCAGGTGGTTGTCGAGCAGGATCACGTCGGGCTGCAGTTCCTGCGCGCGGCGAAGTGCCTGGCCGGCATCGGCCGCGTCGCCGACGACCAGGAACTGCGGGTCTCGCGACAGCAAGGCCGACAGGCCGCGCCGAAACAGCGTGTGGTCGTCGACCACGAGGATCCTGATGGTGTCGCTGTCACTCATAGCGGTCAGGGTGCATTCAGTGGGCCGGCTCGAGCACGGCACCGGCTTCGGCCCGAGCCTGCGCGCCGGGGTGCGCCGCCGTCGCGAACGATGTCGGCGGTGGCAGCGTCAGCACGACGGAAGTGCCGCGGCCGGGAACCGAGTGCACCTCGATTTCGGCGCCGATGCGCTCGGCACGCTCCCGCATGATGCGCAGGCCCACATGCGTCTCGTCCGGCGCGCCGGCCGCGTTGTCGAAGCCGAAACCGTCGTCGCGCACCTCGAAGCGCCAGAAGGGTTGCTGCTCCACGTCCACCCACACCCGCGTGGCGCAGGCGTGCTTGCGCACGTTCGACAAGGCTTCCTGCACGATGTGCAGCACCTGCACCTGAAGGTCCGGCGCCAGCGGCAGGCCGTGGCCCTGCATCTGCAACGTGGCCTCCAGACCGCTCTGGTGCTCGAACTTGCGCAAGGTGGTTTGCAACGCGGGCTCGATGTCCTCGGTGTTGGCGCGGGTCCGGAAGTGCACCAGCAGTTCGCGCACGTCGCCATAACTCTCGCGCACGCCGGCATCGATTTCAGCCAGCACCTGGTCCATGCGCGCCAGGTCGCCGCTGCCCAGCGCGTCGTGCATCAGCTGCACCTGGATCTTCAGGAAGGCGAGCGACTGCGCGATGGAGTCGTGCAGCTCGCGCGCCAGCAGGTTGCGCTCCTGCGACACCGCCGCCTCCTTGGCCAGCCCGTCCAGGCGCAGGTTCTCCATCGCCGTGGCCAGGTGGGCCGCCAGCGCGTCCAGCAGCGACCGTTCAGCGCCCGACAAGGCCATGTCGGCATGGAAAAACAAGTCCACCTCGCCCAACGTGCGCTCGTGCAGCCGGACCGGGATGGACACGACCGTGCGGAACCCGGCCAGCCCGCAATGCGGCAGCGTCGTGCCCGCGGGGTGGATCGGAATGACTCGCGTGCCCAGGGACGAGTTGCCTGCTCCACAGTGGCACGCGCCCGCGTCCAGGCACTGTTCGCCCTCGACCATGCTGCCGGGCAGGCCCCGGCTGGCCAGCATCAGGTAGCGCCGGTTGGCCTGGTCGGTCCAGCGCAAGGCCACGCCGTCGGCGTGCACCACCCGGGCCACCCGCTCGCTGAAGCCCGCGGCCAGTTGTTCCAGCGTGCCGGCCCGGGCCATCAAGGTGGTCACGTCGTAAAGCGCCTCCAGCCGCTCGCGCTTCTCGTGCAGCTCGGCGGTCTTTTCGGCCACCTTGGCTTCGAGGTTGCGATACATCGACTGAAGGTGCCCGGTGAGTTCGTTGAAGCCCGCCGCAAGCGTGCCGAACTCGTCGCTGCTGACGCTGGGCACACGGGCGCTGAAGTCGCCCCCCTGAATGCGCTCGATGGCCGCTTTCAACTGGCCCACCGGCTCGAGCACGAACCGGTAGCCGGTGTAGACCAGCGTGGCCGCGCCGGCCACGGCCAGGGTCATTACGGCCAGCTGCAGCAGGTGCAACAGCGCGGTCCAGCGCGACATGTGGGTTTCGATACCAGCCACCAGGGCGTCGATGTGGCCCGTGAACGCTGCCGCATCGGCCCGCAGCGCCGCCGCCCCGGCCTGCGGCACGGCGCCTGTGCCCGTGCCGGCGTCGAGCCAGCGCCGGCCAAAGGCGAGCCAGTCGTGCTCGACCTCGGCAAAGCGACGCCGCACCTCGTCGTCCCAAGGCATGAACAGCGGGCGTTCAGCGTCGCCCTGGCGCAGCAGCACGAGGCTGGCCTCGAACTCGCGCGCCTGGGCTGGCACTGCAGCGCGGTCGGCGGTGCCCAGCGACAACGCCAGGCGATAAGCCTGCATGCGCATGCGCCCAGCTTCGTTCACGGCCGCAGCGCCGCCTTCGAGCTGCCATGACACCCACAAGGTGAGTGCGATCGACAGCAGGGCCAGCACGATGAAGGGTGCCGCGACCAGCGTCAGCTTGGCCCCCAGGCTCCATTGGCGTCGGTCCGGCATGCCGAGAATCTAGTGCGCAAGGCAGGCCACGCCTTGATGCGCGTCAATTTGCGGTGGTGGGCCGGCAATCGTGTTCTTGGCTGACCACCTCACCGGGCCTTGAACGCCAGCACCGCGGCCATCAAGGGCAACGGGTTGGCCTGCGGGGCGTTGTCGGCGTTCTGCTTGACGGTGGAGCCGAGCTGTTCCATCGACGCGGCCTGTTCCGGCGCAGACCGCCGTCAGGCGCGCCGCAGCACGCGCGCCAGGCCGCTCAGCAGCCGCTCGGTCGAGATCGGCTTGACCCAGTACTCGTGCGCGCCCAGGCTCATGGCCTTCACGACGTCGATCGAGAACGTGTCGGCCGTCAGCAGCACCACGCGAAAACGCTTCTTCGCGATCAACTCGCTCAGCGAGCGCACCACCTCCAGGCCGCTGATGTCAGGCAGGTTCAGGTCGAGCAGGATCACGTCGGGCATCTCGGCCTGCGCCACGCGGATGCCCTCGCGCCCGGTGGTCGTCTTGATCAGCCGGATGTGCGGCGACTGCGCCAGCATGGCCTCGACCAGTGCCTGGTGCAGCGGCTGGTCTTCGATGTAGAGCACCTTGCCCTGCATCAGCTCGGCGTCGGCAGCGGGTTGTTGCGGTTCCATCGGGGGGCCTTTCGAGCATCCGGGCAACCGGCGCATTCTGAACTTTTCGTTACCGCTGTGCCGCCGAATCTTTAGCCCTCATTCCGGTATCTCCGCACACTTATGAAACTGGCGGGCCTTTGCAGCGCTGATCCCGCCTTCGCCGGCAGTTGTATCGAGGTGTACTGTCGCGGTTTTGAGAAAAGTGCCGCTGCGCGCAGCCCGGGCACTGGAGACCGTTGCATTGAAGACACCCGACTTCCGCCCCCTGCTGCTGCGCGGCCCGCACCTTTGCGGCCTGCTCTGCGTTGCCGCGCTCGCATTGGCGCAGCCGGCCGCCGCCCGCTGCATCGATGAAGACACGCCCGACAGCCCGGTGCCCGGCAGCGCTGCGGCGCTCGCCGCCGACGCCAGCGCGCCGCGCCTGGGTCTGCAGAGCATGGTGCAAGAGGCCACCCGGCGCAGCAACGCCGTCGGCGCCGCCCGCCTGCTGGCTGAGGCTGCGGCGAGCGACGTGGAAGAAACCCGCGCGGCGAGCAAGCTGCAGGCGTCGATGTCTGGCACCTTCGGGCTGGCCTCCAGCTCGGGGCAGAACGTGGCCACCCAGACTGGCGCGCAGGCGGTGTTCAGCGTCAACCTCGGCGCGCCGCTGTACGACGCCGGCCGCAACGCCGAACTCACCGGCTGGCGCAGCAGCCTGTCCGAAGCCGCCCGGCTGGGCCAGTTGACGGCGCAGGACCAGGTGGCGTTCCAGACCGTCTCGCTCGCGCTGGAGCGCAGCCGCTACCGCCAGCAGTCGCGTGTGTACGCGCAGTACGCGCGCAAGATGAGTTGCCTGGTCGAAGCGCTGGAGCAGATCGTCAAGGCCGATCGCGGCCGCGCCAGCGAGCTGGTGCAGGCGCGCAAGACCTTGCAGCAGGCCGAGCTGGCGCAGTCGCAGACGATGTCGCAGGTGCGCCAGGTCGAAACCCGCCTGAGGCGCTTCATCGGCGACGGCATGCCCAGCAGCGAAGGCATGGCCTCGGTGCTGCTGGACGTGCCGCCGCTGGCCGACATGGAAGCCGTGGCCGAGCGCTCGGCCGAGATCGGCCAGCTCGACGCGCAGGCGCAGGCGCTCGACAGTTATTCGCGCGCCGTCGTGGCGGGGCAGAAGCCGCAGGTCAACTGGGTGGTCAGCGGCTCCAAGGCGGTCGGCAACGGCCACCCGGGTTCGGTGCTGGCCGGCATCAGCTTCAACGTGCCGCTGCTCAACCCGGGTGGCGACCACAGCATCACCTCGGCCCGCAAACGCGCCGAGGCCGCGCGGCTGCAGCGCGCCGATGCGCTGGAGGGGCGCAAGAACCGCATCGCCGAGGTGCACGAGCAAGCCATGTCGGCCTTCGACCGGGCGCGCCAGGTGAGCGCCGTGGTGCGCAACAGCGACCGGGTGCGCGGCTTCACGCTGCAACAATGGCAGCAGCTCGGGCGGCGTTCGCTGTTCGACGTGATGTCGGCCGAGAGCGAACACTACAACCTGCGCGTGGCCTACGTGAACGCGCTGCACGACGGGCAGCAGGCCTCGGCCCTGTTGCGTTCCCTGGGGCTGGGTATTTCGGCCTGGCTGGAGTGACGATGAAAGCAGTGATCCTGGCTGGCGGCTACGGCAGCCGCATCTCCGAAGAGACCAACCTCAAGCCCAAGCCCATGGTCGAGATCGGCGGCAAGCCGATCCTGTGGCACATCATGAAGATCTACTCGGCCGGCGGCGTCAACGAGTTCGTGATCTGCTGCGGCTACAAGGGCTACGTGATCAAGGAGTACTTCGCCAACTACTTCCTGCACATGTCCGACGTGACCTTCAACATGGCCGACAACAGCATGCAGGTGCACCACCGCCAGGCCGAGCCGTGGAAGGTGACCCTGGTCAACACCGGTGAAGACACCATGACCGGCGGGCGCCTGAAGCGCGTGGCCGACTACGTGAAGGACGAAGAGGCGTTCTGCTTCACCTACGGTGATGGCGTGGCCGATGTCGATGTGGCCGCCACGATCCGCTTCCACCGCGCGCACGGAAAGTTGGCCACCGTGACCGCCGTGCAACCGCCCGGCCGCTACGGCGCGCTGCAACTCGACGGCGAACAGGTGCGCGGCTTCATGGAGAAACCGCGCGGCGACGGTGGGGTGATCAACGGCGGCTACTTCGTTCTGTCGCCGAAATGCATCCCCCGCATCCAGGCCGACTCGACCCCGTGGGAGGCCGAGCCGCTGACCAGCCTGGCCGCCGAAGGCGAATTGATGTCCTACCCGCACAACGGCTTCTGGCAACCGATGGACACCTTGCGCGAGAAGAACCTGCTCGAAGAACTGTGGCAGTCCGGCCGCGCGCCGTGGAAACTCTGGTGATGTTGCCGAGCCCCGAGTTCTGGCACGGCAAGCGCGTGCTGCTGACCGGCCACACCGGCTTCAAGGGCGGCTGGCTGGCGCTGTGGCTGCAGCGCCTGGGTGCGCAGGTGACGGCCCTGGCCTTGCCGCCGGCCACTGAACCCAGTCTGTTCGCCGCCGCGCGCATCGCCCAAACCTGCGACAGCAGCTTCATCGACATCCGCGACGCCGCTGCCGTGGCCACCGCGGTGCGCCGCGCCGATCCGCAGATCGTGCTGCACCTGGCCGCGCAGGCGCTCGTGCGGGCCAGCTACAAGGCGCCGCTGGAGAGCTTTGCAAGCAACGTGATGGGCACCGCCCACGTGCTGGACGCGCTGCGCGGGCAGAACAGCGTGCGCGTGGCGGTGATGGTCACCACCGACAAGGTCTACCGCCAGCGTGGCGACCACCCCAGCGGCGCGCAGCCTTACCTCGAAACCGATCAACTCGGCGGCCACGACCCCTACAGCGCCAGCAAGGCCGCCAGCGAGATCGTCGTCGCCAGCTACCGCGACGCCTTCCTGCGTGCCCAGGGCGTGGCGGCGGCCAGCGCACGCGCCGGCAACGTCATCGGCGGTGGCGACTGGAGCGAGGACCGGCTGATCCCCGACGCCGTGCGCGCCTGGCAGGTCGGCAGCGTGCTGGCGATCCGCAACCCGCACGCCACCCGCCCCTGGCAGCACGTGCTGGAGCCGCTGGCCGGTTACCTGCGCCTGGCAGAATGCCTGTGGAACGATGCCACGCTGGCCGGCGCCTACAACTTCGGCCCGCACACGGCTGATGCCGCCACGGTGGGCGACGTGGTCACTCTGGCCCGCCAGACCTACGGCCGCGGCGAATGGCTCAGTCAGGCCGAAACCGGCGCTCCGCATGAGGCCGGCTGGCTGGCGCTCGAAGTGGCGCTGGCGCGCAGTGCCTTGGGCGTGGCCCCGCGCTGGACCTTGCAAGAAGGCGTGCAGCGCACGATGGCCTGGTACCGCCGCTTCGCCGAAGGCGCCGATGCCCGCGCGCTGTGCGAAGCCGACATCGCTGACTTCGAGGTGGCACGATGAGCCGCTTCGAGATCGTCGACACGCCACTGACAGGCTTGAAGCTCGTGCGCCGCCAGAAACTCGGCGACGCGCGCGGCTTCCTCTCGCGCCTGTTCTGCGCCGACGAACTGACCGCCGCCGGCTGGAGCTGGCCCATCGCGCAGATCAACCACACCTTCACCGCCCGCGCCGGCACCGTGCGCGGGCTGCACTTCCAGCGCCCGCCGCACGCCGAAGCCAAGCTCGTGAGCTGCCTGCGCGGCGAAGTCTGGGACGTGGCGGTGGACCTGCGCGCCGGCTCCCCCACCTTCCTGCGCTGGCATGCCGAGCGGCTGTCGGCGGACAACGGCTGCGCGCTGCTGATCCCACAAGGCTTTGCGCACGGCTTCCAGGCGCTCAGCGACGACGTGGAGCTTCTCTACTGCCATTCGGCTGCCTATGCAGCCCAGAGCGAAGGCGGGCTGCACCCGCAGGACGAGCGCCTCGGCATCGCCTGGCCGCTGGCCATCGCCGAGCTGTCGGCGCGCGACGCCGGGCATGCACGAATCACAGAAACGTTCACAGCGATATTTACAGGATCAGCACCATGAAGTGCCGTCACTGCAGCGCCGCACTGTCGCTGCCCTTCCTCGACCTGGGCAGCGCCCCGCCGTCCAACGCCTACCTCAGCGACGCGGCCCTGCGCGCACCCGAGACCTGGTTCCCACTGCGCCTGCTGGTGTGCGAGAGCTGCTGGCTGGTGCAGACCGAAGACCACGCCGGGCGCGAGGCGCTGTTCACCGACGACTACGCCTACTTCAGCTCGTTTTCGACCTCGTGGCTGGCGCACTCCAACTCGTATGTGCAGGCGATGCGCCAGCGCTTCGGGCTGGGCCCGTCCAGCAGGGTGTCGGAAGTGGCGGCCAACGACGGCTACCTGCTGCAGTACGTGCAGCAGGCCGGCATCCCGTGCTACGGCATCGAGCCCACCGCCAGCACGGCGGCGGCGGCGCGCGCCAAGGGCATCGCAATCGTCGAGCGCTTTTTCGGCGTGGAACTCGCCACCGAACTGGCCGCCCAGGGCCAGCAGGTTGACCTGGTCGCGGCCAACAACGTGCTCGCGCACGTGCCCGACATCAACGACTTCGTCGCCGGCTTCGCGCGGCTGCTCAAGCCCCAGGGCGTGTCCACCTTCGAGTTCCCGCACCTGCTGCAGATGATCCGCCACCACCAGTTCGACACCGCCTACCACGAGCACTACTCGTACCTGTCGCTCACGGCGGTGCAGCGCGTGTTCGCGGCCAACGGGCTGAACGTGTTCGATGTGGAAGAACACCCCACGCACGGCGGCAGCCTGCGCGTGTTCGCGCAGCGGACCGAGGGCGGCGACCACGTCCGCCACGTGTCGGTGGCCGCGATGCTGGAGCGCGAGGCAGCCGCCGGGCTCACCTCGGCCGCTGCCTACACCGGTTTCCAGGCCAGCGCGCAGAAGGTGAAGAACGACTTCATCGCCTTCCTGATCGAGGCGCAGCGCCAGGGCAGAAGAGTGGCCGCCTACGGCGCCGCAGCAAAGGGCAACACGCTGATGAACTTTGCCGGCGTGCGCCCCGACCTGCTGGCCTACGTGGTCGACCGCAACCCGGCCAAACAAGGCAAGTACATGCCGGGCAGCCGCATCCCCATCGTGGCCGAAGAGCGGCTGCGCCAGGACAAGCCCGATCACATCGTGATCCTGCCGTGGAACCTGTCGGCTGAGGTGATGACGCAGCTGGACTACGCGCGTGCCTGGGGCGCGAGCTTCGTGACGGCGGTGCCGGAGCTGAGGATCTCGCGTTGAGCGCAGGCTTGAAGATTGCGGTCACCGGCGCCAGTGGCTTCGTCGGCCGGCACGTGCTGGCCGAGCTGGCGCGCCGCGACCTGTCGGCCACGGTGCTGCTGCGGCCGGCGTCGGCAGTGCCGGAATGGGTGAAGCCGCATCGCGTCGTGAGGATGGACATTGCCGATGCGCCTGCGGACGCCTTCGAGCAGGCGGGCCGCCCCGACCTGCTGATCCACCTGGCCTGGGGCGGCTTGCCCAACTACAAGTCGCTGCACCACTTCGAGCAGGAGCTGCCGGCGCAGTACCACTTCCTGAAGGCGATGACGGGTGCCGGGCTGCGCCACCTGGTGGTCAGCGGCACCTGTTTCGAATACGGCATGCAGTCCGGCCCGCTGAGTGAAGACCTGGCCGCAGCACCGAGCAACCCGTACGGCTTGGCCAAGGACACGTTGCGCCGGCAACTGCAATACCTCCAATCGGAACAGCCGTTCACCTTGACCTGGGCTCGCCTGTTCTACCTTCACGGCGAAGGCCAGGCGCCGAACTCGCTGCTGCCGCTGTTGCAACGCGCGGTCGAGCGCGGCGAAACCAGCTTCCCGATGTCGGGCGGCGAGCAGTTGCGCGACTACCTGAGCGCCACCGAAGTCGCGCAGCACCTCGTCGCGCTGGCGCTCGGCCGCAGCGACTGCGGCATCGTCAATATCTGCTCCGGCAAGCCGGTCTCGGTACGCGCGATGGTCGAAGGCTGGATCGCACAGAACGGCTGGTCCATCACGCCGGCGCTGGGCCGTTTCCCCTACCCCGACCACGAACCGATGGCCTTCTGGGGCGACAATCAAAAGCTGTTGCGCTGCCTGAAAACTGGCATGAACCTCGGCTGAAAAACCATCTCATCCGAATGCTCAACTTCAAGCCCATCTACCGCGCCGAACAGCTGCCGGTGTTCCAGAACCGAATGTTCGACTCGGCCCAAGCCGCGCGCGATTGCACCAAGGGCGACGTGGTGCTGGTGCAGTCGCTGCAGACCGGGCTGGTGTTCAACCAGGCGTTCCGGCCTGAGCTGATGCAGTACGACCACGACTACCAGAACGAGCAGGGCCACAGCGCCGCGTTCCAGCGCCACCTGCTCGACGTGCAGGCGATCATCGAGCGCCATTTGGCCGGGCGCAGCCTGATCGAGGTCGGCTGCGGCAAGGGCCTGTTCCTCGAACAACTGGCCGCTGCCGGCTACGCCATCACCGGGCTGGACCCGACCTACGAGGGCCACAACCCGCGCGTCATCAAGGAGTACTTCACCCCCGGCACGGGGCTGCAGGCCGATGGCTTGATCCTGCGCCACGTGCTCGAACACGTGCCCGACCCGTACGAGTTTTTGTGCGGGCTGCGCGAGTCGAACCGCGTGAACCACACCAGTGCGCGCACCAGTGGGCTGATCTACATCGAGGTGCCGTGCCTCGACTGGATTGCAGCGCACGGCGCCTGGTTCGACCTGTTCTATGAACACGTCAACTACTTCCGGCTGGCCGACTTTGCGCGCTTGTTCTCGAACGTGCTCGAATCGGGGCGGGTGTTCTCGGGGCAGTATTTGTACGTGGTGGCCGACCTGGCATCGCTTCGCGCGCCGCGCTGCGGCCCGGGTGACGAGTTCGAATTACCGGCCGCGTTCATGGGCGCCATCGAAGCCAGCCGCGCGCGGCTGGAAGAGCGCCGCAAGGCCGGAAAGGCGGCCTCGGCAGTGTGGGGCGGCGCCTCCAAGGGTGTGATCTTCAGCCTGTTCATGAACCGCGCCGGAGGAATGAGCAACACCGCGATCGACACCGTGATCGACATCAACCCCGGCAAGCAGGGCCGCTACCTGGCGGCCACCGGCATCAAGGTCAGCGCGCCGCACGACGCACTGCCGCGCCTGCCCGACGGCGCCGACATCTTCGTGATGAACAGAAACTACCTGGCCGAGATCCAGGCCATGACCTCGAACCGATTCAACTACCGACTGGTGGAACATGCAGAACTTTGACAATGAAGTGACCGACCGCGTGGATGCCAATGGGGCCAACGCGCCGCTCAAACAGGCCGCCCACAACTTCATCGCCACCTCGATCGAGGCGCAGTACTCGTACAACTTCTCGTGGATGGGCCGGCCCATCATCCAGTACCCGCAAGACATGGTGGCCATGCAGGAGATCATCTGGCGCGTGCAGCCCGACCTGATCATCGAGACCGGCATTGCGCACGGCGGTTCGCTGATCTTCTCGGCCGCGATGCTGGAACTCAACGCGGCCTGCGGCGGGCCCAAGGATGCCGAGGTGCTGGGGCTGGACATCGACATCCGGCCGCACAACCGCAAGGCGATCGAAGAGCACCCGATGTTCCGCCGCATCTCGATGATCGAAGGCTCGAGCGTCGCGCCCGAGATCGTGGCCCAGGTGCAGGCCAAGGCAGCAGGCAAACAACGCGTGCTGGTGTGCCTGGACAGCAACCACACCCATGACCATGTGCTGGCCGAACTGCAGGCCTATGCGCCGCTCACGTCGATCGGCAGCTACTGCGTGGTGTTCGACACCGTGGTCGAAGACCTGCCCGCGGCGCTGAGCGGCGCGCGCCCCTGGGGCCCGGGCAACAACCCGAAAACGGCCGTGTGGCAGTACCTCAAGGACCACCCGCAGTTCGAGATCGACCACGCGATGGACCACAAGCTGCTCGTCAGCGTGGCGCCACAGGGGTATCTGAAGCGGGTGAAGTAAGTAGGGTGCCCATGAGCAAGCGGGTCGCGATCTGCATCCAGGTCTACAACGAAGGGCAGTTCCTGGCCGAGACGATCGAGTCGGTGCTGAACCAGTCGTTCGAAGACTTCGACCTGATCGTCTCGGACAACCACTCGAAAGATGCGACGCCGGACATCGTGGCGCGTTACCAGGCGCGCGACAGCCGCGTCGTCGCGTGGCAGCCCGATCAGTTCTGCAAGTCGCTCGAACACGCGCGCTACATGACGCGCCGCGTGAACCAGCTCGAGCACCCGGCCACCCTCTTCCTGGGCGGCCACGATGTGCTGGACCGTGACTATCTCGCGCACCTGCACACGAGCTTCGAGGCGAATCCGCAGGTGGCCGTGGTGGTGGGCAGCGGCTTCGAGATCGACCTCGAAGGCAAGACGCTGCGCGAATGGCCGTCGATTCCGCAGCTCAAGGGCGGGCTGATGCCGTTCCGGCCGATGGTGGTGCTGATGTCCCTGTTCTACAACATCGCCGCTTTCGGCCTGACGGCACGCAAGGCGCGGCAAGGCGTGGCCTGGCGGCACGAATGCGTCGGCGCCGACCACCTGTGGCTGGCCGAGGCGGCCTTGCTTGGCGACATCGTGGTCGAGCCCCGCGCCGTCATCCACACGCGCCGCACCGAAGGCGCCGGCGTGCACGCCACCTACTTCAGGAAGCATGTGTCCGACGACCTGGGGGCCGAAAACATCATCGCCAACTTCGAGCGCCAGCTCGAATGGGCCACGCACATCAACGACCTGGCGTTTGCCGCGTTCCCGGAATCGGTGCGCAACATCGACCTCGCCGCCCTGCTGGGCAACTACTTCTCGCGCTACGGCGTGGCGCAGCTCAGTGCGGTGGACGGGGCACTGGAAAAGTGGCTCGGCAGCGAAACCGGGCTGCGGCTGGCGTCGCAGATGAGCGCGACCGGGCAGTCGCTGCGCAGCTTGCTGGCCAGCCCGACGGCTCGCTGACGCGGACTGAGCGCGGCGTCAAGCGGCGCAGGCCAGCTCTTGCCGGGTGCTGCTTTCCAGCAGCTCGTGCAGCGATCGCGTGACGGACTCCCAGGTCAGCCGCTGCACCAGCCGCTCACGCCCACGCGCAAAGGCCGCGGGCGAGATGGCCGGCCCGTGGCAGAACGCTTCCATCGCCTCGACCAGCGCTTCGGGGTCGGGCTCGCGGTAGCGAGCCACTTCGTTCGGGTTGCCGCGATCGTGCGTGCCGGGTGTGCTGGCCACGCGCAGCGCCACCGTGGATTCGCAGAAGTCGTCGGTCGCGCCGCCATCGGTCACAACCGCTTGCGTGCCGCAGGCAATTGCCTCGAGCACCGGCAGGTTGAATCCTTCGGCGCGGTAGGGCGAGACATAAGCGTCTGCCACGCCGTACATCAGGCGCAACTGGGCCTGGCTCAGGTTGCCCGGCACCACCTGGATGGCAGCCAAGGTCTCGACCGAAAACAGCATCGGGTGCTGGGCCGCCAGTTGCGCAATCGTCTGTTCGACCGACACGCCGTAGAGCCCGCGCTGGTCCTTCAGGATCAGCTTCAGGTGGCCGTGGCGCTGGCGCAGGCGCGCGAACGCCAGCAGCAGCGCATCGACACCCTTGTTCCACAGCGCGGCACCCAGGTTCAGGAACACCACCTCGTCGGCAGCGATCCCCAGGTTGGCGCGGTTGGTGGCGCGTTCCGTGGCCGTCAATGGATAAAACGTGTCGCTGCGCACGCCATGCGGAATGACGCGAATGCGCTCGCCGTCCAGCCCATGCTCGACCAGCCGGTCGCGCGACCAGCGGGTCGGCGTGACGATCGAATTGCCCGCACGCGTGAAGAAGGCCGGGTCGGCGCCGGGCTCGAAACTACGGGCCGACAAACCCATCTCGGTGACCATGAAGGTGCTGGTCGGCCGCTCGTCGGCCACGTCGGACCGGAACGGCGATGTGATGCGGTAAACGCAGTCGATCGTGCGGCCGCGCGGTTCGTCGAGCGCCGCGATGCGCTGGCTGTCCGGCGCCGAGAAGCCGGCGTCGAGCGCCTTGGCGTTCCAGTGCGGCATCGCAAACGGCAGGTCGCGGTGAAACACCTGCACGCCCTGAAGCTTCAGCAACTCCAGGATCTGGCACTGGTTCACCAGCGCGAACGAGTGATTCACGCCGCGCCAGCCTTCGATCAGCAGATTCATCATGGATGCCAGTAGACACGGGCGACCCGCGGCGCGGTCGGGCAAAAACGACTGGTTTTCAGGCGCTATATCCGAGCCAGCCAAGAAGAAAAGCCCCGCGGGTACGGGGCTTTTTCGGGTTGCGTTGCGTCAGATCAGCGGCGTATTGCGCTGCTGCTCATCGTCCTTGATCAGCGCGGCATGCGTCTGCGGCACCGGGGCCACGGCGTTGTGCGCGCCGCCGGCCGGAGCTGCCGCCGTGCCCATCGAGGCCGGCAGCACATCGGCCGCAGGCGCCGCCAGCAGGTCGGCCAGGGCCGGCGGCTGCGTGGTGGCGTGGCCTGCGGCGGGCTGGTCTTTGGCAAACCACACGTCGGCCATGGCGTGCTGGGCGCCGTCGCTGGTGGTGTAGCTGGACACCAGGCCGAGCAGGTTGCCGTTGTCGACCTCGCTGCCGGCCTTCGCGTTCAGGTCGAGCTCGGTGATGCCGAACTCGGCCAGACGGTGCAATTCACCGCCATCGGTCTTGCCGTCCTTGTTGGCGTCGACCCACAGTTGCAGGTCCTTGAAGTGCGCGTCGCTGGCGTTCAGCTTGCCGTCGTGGTTGGTGTCTTCGATCGACATCGCGGCGTAACCGTTGCCGGCGCGGGTGCCGTTGGCGAGTTGCGTGGCCACGCCGAACAGCTCGCGGCCGTCGTTGATGACGCCGTCGTGGTTGCGGTCCATCACCAGCAGGCCGTCGGTGGCCGAAGCCCAGCCCACCTTGGTGGCGTTGCCAGTGGCGTTCAGGTCGAACACCACGCCGTCGTGCGCCGCGGTGGTGCGCACGCCGTTGCCGTCCAGGTCGAGCACGATCGGCGATGCGGCCAGGAAGGCGTCGAGTTGCGATCCCGACAGCACGCCCACGTCGGCCGATTCGAACGCCGCCATCTGCGCCGTGGTCAGCGCGGCGATGTCGGCGGTCTCGAGCGCGACGGCCTGGTCGGTCGTCAGCGCCACGATCTGCGCGGTGGTCAGGGCATGGAACTGCGCGGTCGTCATCGCCACGATATCGGCGGTTTCGAGCGCGGCGAACTGGGCCGTCGTCAGCGCGGCGATTTCCGCCGTGGTGAAGGCGGCGATGTGCGCGGTGGTCAGCGCCTGCAGGTCTTCGGTCGAGATGGCGGCGACCTGCGCGGTCGTCAGCGAGGCGACCTGCGCGGTCGTCAGGCCGGCGAAGTGCTCGGTCGTCAGCGCGTCGATCTGGGCCGTCGTGAAGGCGTGCAGACCGGCCGTTCCAAGGGCCACCAGGTCGGCGGTCTCGAGGGCAGCCACGTCGGCAGTTTCCAGTTTGGCGATCTGTGCGGTCGTCAACGCGGCCACTTGCGCGGTGCTCATCGCAACGATTTCATCGGTCGTCAAGGCCATGATGCCGGCGGTGGTGATGGCGCGGATCTGCGCGGTCCCGAACGCGGCGAAGTCTGCCGTTTCGAGGTTCGCGATCTGGGCCGTCGTCAACGATGCCACCTGGGCGGTGGTCAGCGCGGCAATGTGCGCAGTGTCGAGTGCGTTCAGGCTGTCGGTGCTCAGTGCAGCGACCTGGTTGGTCGCCAGCGCCGCCACCTGTGCCGTGCTGAGCGCGGCCATCTGGTCAGTCGTCAGCGCGGCCATCTGCGCCGTCGTGAAGGCACGCACGCCCGCGGTACCCAAGGCCACCAGGTCGGCGGTCTCCAGCGCGGCCACGTCGGCGGTTTCCAGCTTGGCGAGTTGCGCCGTCGTCAAGGCCGCCGCTTGCGCGGTGCTCAGCGCCACGATCAGCTCGGTCGTCAGTGCGACGATGCCGGCCGTCGTGATCGAGCGGATCTGTGCGGTACCGAGCGCGGCCAGGTCGGCGGTTTCGAGGTTGGCGATCTGCGCGGTCGTGAGCGAAGCGACTTGCGCCGTTGTCAGCGCGGCGACTTGGGCGGTGCCCAGTGCGTTCAGGCTGTCGGTGCTCAGCGCAGCGACCTGGTTGGTCGCCAGCGCCGCCACCTGTGCCGTGCTGAGCGCGGCCATCTGGTCGGTCGTCAGCGCGTTGATCTGGGCGGTGCCCAGCGCGCGCACGCCGGCCGTGCCCAAGGCCACCAGGTCAGCCGTTTCGAGCGCGGCGACGTCGGCGGTTTCGAGCCTGGCGAGTTGTGTGGTCGTCAGCGCCGCGGCTTGCGCGGTGCTCAATGCGACGATCTGGTCGGTCGTCAGTGCGGCGATGCCGGCCGTCGTGATTGAGCGGATCTGCGCGCTGCCGAGAGCAGCCAGGTCAGCGGTTTCGAGGTTGGCGATCTGGGCGGTCGTCAGTGATGCAACCTGCGCCGTCGTCAGCGCAGCGACTTGCGCGGTGCCGAGTGCATTCAGGCTATCGGTGCTCAATGCAGCGACCTGGTTGGTCGCCAGAGCGGCCACTTGGGCAGTGCTCAGTGCGGCCATCTGGTCAGTCGTCAGCGCGTTGATCTGAGCGGTGCCCAGGGCGCGGACGCCGGCCGTTCCGAGGGCCACCAGGTCGGCGGTCTCCAGGGCGGCCACATCGGCGGTTTCAAGCTTCGCCAGTTGTGCGGTGGTCAGCGCTGCGGCCTGAGCAGTGCTTAGCGCCACGATCTGATCGGTCGTCAGCGCGGCGATGCCAGCGGTGGTGATCGCACGGATCTGATTGCTTCCCAGCGCGGCCAGGTCGGCAGTTTCGAGGTTGGCGATCTGGGCCGTCGTCAGCGCTGCAACTTGTGCCGTCGTCAGCGCTGCGACTTGGGCGGTGCCCAGTGCGTTCAGGCTGTCGGTGCTCAGCGCAGCGACCTGGTTGGTCGCCAGCGCGGCAACCTGTGCAGTGCTCAGGGCAGCCATCTGATCCGTGGTCAGCGCGTTCACCTGGGCGGTGCCCAAGGCACGCACACCGGCGGTGCCGAGCGCCACCAAGTCGGCGGTTTCG
>JANMYQ010000010.1:0-10346 GCA_031382215.1 Methylibium sp. | reverse complement strand
GCGGTGCCTGCTCGGCGCTGATCTCGCCGGTGTCGACGGCCTGGTAGATCTGGTCGCCGAAGCCGCCAGGCCGAAGGTTGGCGCGCTGGCAGTGCTCCATGATCCACTGCGTCACCGGGCCGACCCGCGCGGCGCTCTTGGAGCAACTGATTGCGCGGGCCCATCGAGTTGAAGATCATGTCGCCGTAAATTAGCAGGTTCTCGCGCCCGTCTTCGCCCAGGCCGACCGCGTCGGGGAACACCTTCAGCGGGTACGGTTGCGCCAGGTCGTGGATGCCGTCGATCTGGCCCTCCTTCACCGACTTGGCGACGCAGCGGTCGATCAGCGCCTCGGCCTCGGCCGTGAACGCGGCGCGGATCTGCATCACCGCCTTCGGGCTCAGGATGCGCGACAGCACGGTGCGCGTTTGTGTGTGCAGGGGCGGGTCGGCCTCCAGGATCAGGCTCTTGGGCCGGAACGGTGGTTCCAGGTTGAAGTTGGTCAGCCCCACGCCCGCGCCGGAAATGAAGTTGACGTGGTCGTTCAGCACCGCGTGCACCTCGGCGTGGCGCGCGCAAGCCACCAGGCTCGCATACGGCGTGAGGCGCACGACCGGGCCGGCCTCGCGGATGCGCTGGTGCATCGGGTACGGGTCGATCAGGTTGTCCGGCGCGTAAGGGTCGATGTCCAGTTCGGGCAGGTTCATGGTTTGGTTCATGGCCATCTCCAAGGTGTTCAATGCACTGCCATGCCGACCAGCCGTTCCAGCGTGGCGGTGTCATGGCGAAGTTCTGCGGCGCTGGCGGCATGGGCCACCGCGCCGCGTTCGAGAATCAGTGCGCGGTCGGCATAACCCAGCGCTTCCTGCACTTGCTGCTCGACGATCACCACGGTGATGCCACCATCGCCGCTCATGCGCGCAAACGCGCCCAGCAGTTCCTGGCGGATCAGCGGGGCCAGCCCTTCGAGCGGTTCGTCCAGCAACAGCAGGCGCGGTTGGCCGAGCAGCGCGCGCGCCACCGACAACATCTGCTGCTCTCCGCCAGACAACTGCGAGCCGCCATTGCGGCGCCGCTCGGCCAGGCGCGGGAACAGCGCGTACGCCTCGTCGAGCGCACTGCGCGGGCGGTTCTTGCAGCCGGCGAGCAGATTTTCTTCGACCGTCAGCGACGGGAAGATGTCGCGTGTCTGCGGCACCAGGCCCAGACCGCGCTGGGCGCGCTGGTGGGGTGCCAAGCCGGCGAGATCCTCACCGTCGAACACGATGCGGCCTTGGGTGAGTTGCGCCAGCCCCATCACGGCGCAAAGGGCGGTGGTCTTGCCGACGCCGTTGCGGCCGATGATGGCCAGCCGTTCTTGCGGCGCGACGGTAAAGCTCAGGCCGTTCAACACCGTGATCGGGCCGTAGCCGGCGACGACGTCGTGGAGTTCTAGCAGTGGCGTTGTCATTTCAACCGCTCACTCATGGCAGTGTTGCCGCGAGAAAAGGTCCGTTCGGGCAGGCCGGAGGGCTTCGCTTCGGCGGTCGGCCGGGTACAGCCGACTGCCTTCCGGTGCTCAGTCTCATGGCCCGTCGCCGAACTCGCTTCGCTTGCTTCGCCGCGCTACGCTCAAACAGGCGGCGACAAGTCAGTTGTTGATGCGCGCTGCGCGCGCGGGCCACGAGCCTTCCGCTCCTCAGCGCCGAAGAGGCGCCCTCCGACCTGCCCGAACGCACCTTTGCGGCACCGGCTTTTCTATTTGCGGCAAAGAGCGAAATCGGTTGCACTCGCGGCGGGCGGTGCCCGGCGGGGGCGATTTCGGGAGTGACGAGGAGCGCAGGGCTTGCGGCCCCGCGCGCAGCGCGCTCGTAGACTGACTTGTCGCCGCCTGTCTGAGCGCAGCCGAACGAAGTGAGCGAAGCGAGTTCGGCGACGGGCCGCGAGACCGAGCACCGCAGTGCAGTCGGCGTACCCGCCGACCGCTCCCGCATGAGCCCCCGCCGGGTACCGCCCGCCGCGAGACCCCAACGGTAGCAGCAAGACCCGATGCAGGAAGACCCGACGCACCCCATCTCAATGCCCACCCAAGTAAGCCGCCCGCACCTTCGGATCGCGCCGAATCTCATCCGGCGACCCATCGGCCAGCACCGCGCCCTCGGCCAGCACCACGATGCGCCTGGCAAAGCGGAACACCAGGTCCATGTCGTGTTCGATGATCAGCACCGCCAGTTCTTTCGGCAGGCTGTCTAGCGCGGCGAGCAGGCGTGTGCCTTCGCCTTGCGGCACGCCGGCCATCGGCTCGTCGAGCAGCAGCACGCGCGGGCGCAGCGCGAGCGCGAGGGCCATCTCGACGAGGCGCTGTTCTCCGTAGGCCAGCCGTTCGGTGGCCAGGCCGGCGTGGTCGCCCAGGCCGAAGCTGGCGAGCAGGGCTTGTGCTTCGGCGGCCAGCACCGGGTAGCCGTCGATCGAACGCCAGGCGCGGCCGGTCAGGCCCTCGCGTTCGAAGAGAGCGAGTTCGACCTGGCGCTGCACCGGCAGGTGTGGCGCCAGGGTGGTGATCTGAAACGTGCGGGCCAGGCCGGCACGCACGCGTTGAGCCTGGGTGCGGCGCGTCACGTCTTCACCCGCCAGCCAGACCTGGCCGCTGCTGGGCGGCAGCACGCCGCTGATGAGGTTGACCAGCGTGGTCTTGCCCGCGCCGTTCGGGCCGATCAGCGCGAGCCGGTCGCCGGGTTTTAGTTGCAGCGACACGCTGCGCGTGACGTGCAGGCCGCCGAAGCGCTTGTCGAGCGCGCGGGTCTCGAGCATCGCGGTGGTCATGGTTTGAACCCGGCGCGTGCGCGCAGCCAGTCCCACGCCTTCTGCGGTGGCAGCAGCACCACCGCCATCAGCGCGGCGCCGATGACGAACAGCCAGTGGTAGGGGTTGATCGACGCAGCGGTGTGGTGCAGCAGGGTGAACACGACGGCGCCGATCAGCGCGCCGTGCAGGCGGCCGGCGCCGCCCAGGATCAACATCACCAGCGCTTCGGCCGAGAGTGCGAACGACAGGCTGTCGAGCCCGACGATCGCGTTCGTCTGCGCCGACAGCGCACCCGCCGCACCGGCCAGTGCGCCGGCCAGCGTGTACATCGCCAGCAGCCGCACGATCACCGGCGTGCCCAAAGCGGCCATGCGCGCGCGGTTTTCGTGAATGCCGCGCACCGCCAGGCCGAAGGGCGAATCGACCGCGCGGCGCGCAACGTAGTAGCCCGCGGCCAGCACGACCAGCGCGTAGAGCGACGCGGTGCGCCCCTCAAGGTCGAAGTTGAAGCGGCCCAGCAGCGGCCCCATCGTGAAGCCGGTCAGGCCGTCGTCGCCTCCCGTCCAGTCGCGTGCCTTCTGCGCCAGGCTGGCGGCGATCTGCGCTACCGCCACCGTCAGCATCAGGAAGGTGAAGCCGTGGTAGCGCAGCAGGAAGGCGCCCGAGGCGAGCGCCAGCAGCGCGCCCGCGCCGGTGCCGATGAAGAGGCCCAGCAGCGGGTCGACGCTCGCGCGCAACGCGAAGATGCCGGCGGCGTAGGCGCCCGCGCCGAACAGTGCCGCCTGCCCCAGCGTGGCCAGGCCGGCAATGCCGACGACGAGGTCGAGCGACAGCACGAACAGCGCCGTGATCGCAATGCGCGTCAGCAGCCCGAGCTGTTCAGGCAACGCCCACCACGCGACCAGGCCGATGGCAAGCACGATCAACGGGGCGCGCCACGGCGGCGCGCAAAGAATGTCAGCCCCTCGTCCGACGGGTACGTCGGCCGGTCCCCCGAGGGGAGGCGGGCCGGCTTGGGAGCGGCCCGGCGCTCGGCCCGCAGTCGGCGTCGATTTGCTCATCGCTTCAGGCGCCACGGTGCAGCAGCCCTTGCGGCCGCCACGCCAGGAACACCGCCATCGCGAGGAAGAAGAACAGGCTGCCCCAGTCCGACGCGAGGTACTTGCTCGCCGTCTCCACCGTGCCGAGAGACAAGGCCGCCACCAGCGACCCCGCAATGCTGCCCATGCCGCCAACCGCGACGACCACCAGCACCAGCACCAGGTACTTGAGCGCGTAGTACGGCTCCAGCGGCATCAGCTCGGCACCGAGCACACCGCCCAGCCCGGCCAGCGCCGCGCCGATCGCGAAGCTCGCGCACTGCACCGTGCGGATCGGGATGCCCAGTGTGGCCGCTGTGTCGGCATGGTCCACCGCCGCGCGCAGCCAGATGCCGAAGCGCGTGCGCGCCACCGTCCACGCCGCCGCCGCTGCCACTACCAGCCCGGCGCCGATGACGAGCAGGCGCTGAGCCGGCAAGGTGCGAAAGCCCAGATCGACCGACTGCGCCAGCAGCGGCGGCAGCACGATCAACTGAACCTGCGGGCCGGCGAGCGCGTTGGTGAGCGCGATCAGGAAGAAGCTCAGGCCAATCGTGAACAGCACCTGCTCCAACTCGCTGCGCCGGTACAGATGGCGCAGCACCAGCGCTTCAAGCAGCGCACCGAGAGCCGCGGTCGCCGCGATCGCCACCGGCACCGCGAGCCAGAAGCTCCAACCTGCCTCACGCGTCAGCAACGCCGCCGCATACCCGCCGATCATCGCGAACGCGCCGTGGCTCAGGTTCACGAAGCGCATCAGCCCGAGCGTGACCGACAGACCGACGGCGATGATGAACAACACCATGCCGTAGGCGATGCCGTCGATCAGGATGTTGGCGAGAAGTTGCATGAGCGCGCGGCGAGAGAGGGAGAAGGCTTACTTGTCCAGCCCGAAGTCGATCTGCGGCCCGAAGTTCTGCTGCTCCTTGTTGACCAGCAGGCCACCCACCTTCTCGACCTTGCGCAGGTACACGTACTGCACGATGTGGCGCGTCTTCGGGTCGATGCGCACCGGGCCGCGCGGGCTCTCCCACTGAAGCGTGCGTGCTGCGGCGATCGCCTTCAGGCCGTCCTTTTGCCCACCGGTCGCCTCGATCATCTTGTGGATCACGTGCATGCCGTCCCACGCACCCACCGACGCGTAGTTCGCGATCGCGTTCGGGTCGCGCTTCTTCAGCGCCTCGATGAACTTCTTGTTGGCCGCCGAGTCGTGCGCTGCCGAGTAGTGGAACGCGGTGGTCAAGCCGAGCGCGTTGTCGCCGAACTTCTGCAGGTCGAACTCGTCGGTCTCGGCGGTGCCGAGAAACTGGATGCCGGCCTTGGCCAGCCCGTTCTCGTTGTAGGCCTTCACGAAGCCGAGGTTCGGCGGGCCGCCGGGCAGGAAGGTGTAGACCGCCTGCGCACCGCTGGCCTTGATGCGCTGCACGAAGGGAGAGAAGTCGGTCGTCGCGATCGGCATGCGGATGCTCTCGACCACGGTGCCGCCCTGCTTGGTGAACTCGCTCTTCCACGCCGTCTCGGCGTCGATGCCGGGGCCGTAGTCGGTCACGGCGGTCACCACCTTCTTGATGTTCTGCTTGGCGGCCCACTGCGCCATCGGCACCGTCACTTGCCACAGCGTGTAGCTGGTGCGGATGAAGAACTCGCTCTTGTCGGTGATGGCCGAGGTGGCGGCGTTGAAGATCACCGTGGGCGTCTGGCTCTGCTGGATCAGCGGCGCCACCGCAAACGCGTTCGGCGTGAAGACGAAACCGCCCAGGTAGTCGACCTTGTCCTTGACGATCAACTCCTGCACCAGCGTCTTGGTCTGGCCCGGGTTCGGGCCGCCGGTGTCGCGGTAGATCAGCTCCACATCTTTGCCGGCCAGCTTGCCGCCCTGCGAGGCGATGTAGGCCTCGGCCCCGTTCTTGAACAAGGTGCCGTAGTGCGCGAACGGCCCCGAGAACGGGCCGACGATGCCGACCTTGATGGCTTGCGCGGCAGCGCCGAACGAGGTCAGGGCAAGGGCGGCGGCAACCGCGAAGGCGGCAACCGGCGGGCGGTGCGAAAGGCTCATGGCTTGTCTCCGGTGGAGCGCCGGGGTGTCGGTCGGCGCGGATGGGTCAAGCTTCATCGTAGATGAATTAAGTTGGTATATCAACTAGTTGATGTATCAACGGACGTAGTGGTTAACCCTCAAAGCGAAGCTGCTGGGCGGCAAGCGGGCTGGCTCGCAGGCCTGCGCTGACACCCGCCGTGCAAACTCGAAGGGTGTGTCCGCAGGGAGCGCCGTATCCGATCCGGCGTGATTGGTGCACCATTCGCCACCCGCGTCGCCATGCCCTGATTACCCACTCGTGACAGCACCCATCGAACACTCGACCACCCGCCGGCGGCCACGTCGGCCCTCGGCGCGCGCAGGCCCATGAAGACCCAAGTCGCGATCATCGGTGGCGGCCCGGCCGGCCTGCTGCTGTCGGAGCTGTTGCACCGCCAGGGCGTGAGCAGCGTGGTGCTGGAGAAGAGCAGCCGCGCGCACGTGCTGTCGCGCATCCGCGCCGGGGTGCTCGAGCAGACCACCGTCGACGTGCTGCGCGCCAACGGTCTGGCCGAGCGCCTGGACCGCGAGGGCCAGCCGCACGACGGCATGAAGATCGTCTGGGCCGGCCGCGACGGTTTCATGATCGACGTGCACAAGCACGTCGGCAAACGCTTCATGACCTACGGCCAGACGGCCCTCCAGCAAGACCTGTTCGCCGCCGCCGACCGGCGCGGCGCGACCGTGCTGACCGAGGTCGACGACGTGACGTTGCACGGCTTGACGAACGAACATCCCCACGTCGGCTTCCGGCACAACGGCGAAGCGCTGCGGCTGGAATGCGAGCACATCGCCGGGTGCGACGGCTTTCACGGCGTGTCGCGCAAGTCCATCCCGGCCACTGTGCTGCGCGAGTTCGAGAAGGTCTACCCGTTCGGCTGGCTGGGCGTGCTGAGTGCGACCCCGCCGCTGCCCGACATCACCTATGCCAACCACCCGCGTGGCTTTGCACTGGCGTCAGCGCGCAACCCCACGCTGAGCCGCTACTACATCCAGGTGCCGCTGGACACGAAACTCGAGGATTGGCCCGACGAGCGCTTCTGGCCTGAGCTGACGGCGCGCTTCCCGCGCGAACTGGCCGATGCGATCGTCACCGGCCCATCGATCGAGAAGTCGATCGCGCCGCTGCGCAGCTTTGTTGCCGAACCGATGCAGCACGGCCGGCTGTTCCTGGCCGGCGACGCCGCGCACATCGTGCCGCCGACCGGCGCCAAGGGTTTGAACCTGGCGGTGTCCGACGTGTTCTACCTCGCACGCGCGCTGGCCGCGCACCACGGCCATGGCACGAGCACCTTGCTCGACGCCTACAGCGACATGGCACTTCGCCGCGTGTGGAGTTCGGTGCGCGTGTCGTGGTACCTCACCACCTTGCTGCACCGCTTCCCTGAAGCCAGCGACTTCGACCAGCGCGCGCAGGAGTACGAACTCGAGTACCTCAAGTCGTCGCACCACGCGCAGGTGGCGCTGGCCGAGCAGTATGCGGGGCTGCCGTTCGAGGGTGTCGCCGAGACACCACCCGCCTGGAGGCAGACATGAGCAGCGTCAACCCGCCCGTCGACATGCGCGACCCCGCCTTCCGCGACGACCCGCACCCCTTGCTGCGCGCGCTGCGCGAACAAGGCCGCGTGGCGCGCGACGTGCTGGGCATCTGGCTCGTCTGCGGCCATGCCGACACCAGCAGCGGGCTGCGCAGCTCGCGCCTGAGCCGCGAGCCGTGGCGCATGCCGGTTTACGCCAAGTTGCGCCCGTTCATCGCCGACTCGTTGCTGGAGCGCACCACCGAACAGTGGATGCTGTTCAACGACCCGCCCAAGCACACGCGGCTGCGCCGGCTGGTGAACGGCGCGTTCAAGCCGCCGGTGATCGAGGCACTGCGAGAGCGCATCACCGCCGTCACCGACGAATTGCTGGCTGCGCTGCCGGCCCCGACGCAAGAATCAAGACAAGAGGGCACCGAGTTCGACCTGATGACCGGCCTGGCGCAGGCCCTGCCGGTGCGCGTGATCTGCGACGTGCTGGGCCTGCCGGCGGAAGACTTTGCGCAAACCAAGGCATGGTCCGACGCGCTGGCCTGGATCGTCGAGCCGGTCATCCGCAAGGAGCAGCGCCTTGCTGCCGCGCAGGCGGCCGAGGGCATGGCGGCTTACCTGTTGCGCCACATCGCGCAGCGCCGCGCCGCGCCCAAGCGCGACGACTTGCTGGGCCTGCTGATCGCCGCGCACGATGACGACGCGGCGCTGAGCGACGACGAACTGCTGGGCAACCTGATCCTGCTTTTCATCGCCGGCCACGAGACCACGACCAACCTGATCGGCAACGGCATGCTCACGCTGCTGCGCCACCCGGCCGACCTGGCGCGGCTGCGTGCCCAACCAGCGCTGGTGCACGGCGCGATCGACGAGATGCTGCGCTACGAAGGCTCGGTCACCACCGTGGGGCGGCACACCGTCGAGCCGTATGCGGTGGGCGACGAGGTGATCCCTGCCGACCAGGTGATCTACTTCATGGTCGGCGCGGCGAACCGCGACTCGGCGGTGTTCGCCGAGCCCGAGCGCTTCGACATCACCCGCACGCCCAACCCGCACATGGGTTTCGGCGCCGGCATCCACTACTGCCTGGGCGCGCCGCTGGCGCGGCTGGAAGCCGAGATCGGCTTCACGCGCCTGTTGCAGCGCTACCCCGCGCTGGCGCTGGCCGACCCCACGCCGCAGTGGCGCAAGCTGATCAACCTGCGCGGGCTGGAGGCGCTGCGCCTGAGACCGGTCGACGCGGTCCATGCCTGAGCCGATCGAATGCTCGACCGCCCGGCTGCGCTTGCGCCAGTGGCGCGATGCCTATCGCGAGCCCTTTGCGGCACTCAACGCCGACCCGCAGGTGATGCGGTACTTTGCGGGCACCCTCACGCGGGCGGCCAGCGACCGCAGCATCGACGCGTGGCAGGCACAGTTCGCGCAACGCGGCTGGAGCAACTGGGCGGTCGAGCTCGTCCAGACGGGAGAGTTCATCGGCTTCGTCGGACTGTCGGTGCCGCAGCGGGCAGAGCTGCCGTTCATGCCGTGCGTCGAGATCGGCTGGCGGCTGGCGCAGGCGTTCTGGGGCCGGGGTTACGCGACCGAGGCCGCGCGCGCTGCGCTGGAGGTGGGCTTCGGCCGGCTGGGGTTGAATGAGATCGTGTCCTTTACCAGCCTGGTGAACCGGCCTTCGCGCGCGGTGATGGAGCGCATCGGCATGCGTGACTCGGGCGAAGACTTCGACCACCCGGCCTTGCCGGTGGGGAGTGAGCTGCGCCGGCATTGCCTGTATCGGATCACGCGTCGGATCACGCGCGGGACCACGCGCGAGGGCTGCGCCGGGCCCTCAATTCCCGATGCAAACGACACCCCCTAGAAGCGCGCTTCCCGCCTAGGGCAAACCCTTCGAGAACCGCTGTCGGTGAGGGATACAACGGTACTTGCGGCGACCGCCGACGATGCGCATCGGCGCATTTGCAACCCCTTTTTCGAGGCATGACCATGAAGAAGCAGTTATCCGCGCTCCGGTGGAGTGTGCTGGCCTTGTTGCTCGCCACAAGCGGTATGGCGATGGGGGCGGACTGGCACTCGGCGGGCCAGGGCCTTGCGAACTCCCGCTACCAGGCGGACGAAACGCAGATCAGTCCGAAGACGGTCGGTGGTCTTCAGCTGAAATGGACCGTCGCCACCTCTGGCGACGTGACGGCCAATCCCGCCGTCGACGGCGGCTTCGTGTACTTTCCCGACTCGGCGGGTTATCTCTACAAGGTCGACAAGATCACGGGCGCCCTGGTCTGGAAGAAGGCCATTTCGGACTACACCGGCATCGCCGGAGACTTCGCCCGTGCCACCCCCGCCGTCGCCGGCGACGCGCTGATCCTGGGTAACCAGAGCGGCAAGTTCGTGCAGGCCTTTGGTCAGCCGCCGGCGCAAGCGGCCCGTGTGTTCGCAGTGAACAAGCACACCGGCGCTCCGATCTGGACGACCCAGGTCGATGAGACGGCGATGTCCTTCATCACCCATTCCGCCATCGTGGCGAAAGGGCTGGCGCTCGTCGGCATCGCGTCGAACGAAGAATTCGTTGCCGGGTTCGTCCCCAAGGCGTATTGGCAGTGGCAGTTCCGCGGCAGTGTCGTGGCGCTGGACGTGGCCACCGGTGCGATCCGGTGGAAGACCTACACCGTGCCCACGGGCTACTTCGGCGGTGCGGTCTGGGGCAGCACCGGCGCGGTGGACCTGAAGAGCAACCAGGTGTTCATGGCGACCGGCAACAACTACTGGGTGCCGGAGTCCGTGCAAAGCTGCGTCGGTAGCGGAGGCAGCCCGGCCGCGTGCATGAGCGCGGACAACCACTTCGATTCCATCATCGCCCTCGACATGTCGACCGGCGCGGTCAATTGGGCGGGGCGCGGTCTG
>JANMYQ010000402.1:0-1804 GCA_031382215.1 Methylibium sp. | reverse complement strand
TCAACGCGCCCTGACGTTGCATAGGCCAACCCGTAGCCGACACCAGCCATCGTCGCAACGACGATGAGCACGGGCCCCCCAGCGGCGTGGGCCAGTCCGAACAGCACGCTGGCCGCGAGCAGCGGAAGCCATTTCCAGCGCAGGCGGCTCGCCACCATGCGCGACAGGCAGTCCTGAATGACCCCGCGAAACAGCGCTTCCTCGAAGACGCAAGTCAGAAGCAAGTTGATGGCCATCCACTGCAGAGCGATCGATGGCAGCTTCGGGTCGTAGCGGACCGCGCCAGCCGCGATGGCCAGGCCGATCACGACAAGCGCGGTCGCTGCTCCCGCGATCACCCCGACGCCGAGCGCACGGCGCCAGTCGGACAGGTTTCGAGCGTGAGAGCAGAAGCAGGCCAGCAAGAGAACGCCGGCGAACGCCTTGTCGAAGTGGGCCTTGAGCGACATCTCGGCCGATGCGGGGCTGAGTCGCATGCCGTCCGCCACGAGGTGTGGCGCGAAACCGGGCATGCGGTGCGTGGCCAGCGCTGCCGCAATGAGAAGCGCCACGGCGGCCCAGGCGAGCCGCGATCGGCGAGCTGCCGAGCGCTGATGCAGCTCAGCGGCTGCCCAGAGCGCCACAGCGATGGGGAGTCCGCGTACGTCAATGAATCCCTCGTGCAGCGCGGCAAGGGTTGACGCCAGCAGAAAAAGGCGCCAAGGCCACTCGCGCCACCGAGCCGAACTCGCCGCCCCGCTCCAGACGGCGATGGCCGCAAGGCCGAGGAGCGCGAAGGTCAACGGCATGGTCAAACCAAGGCCTCGGGGGCCTTGGCGCTTGCCTATGGGTCGATCATTCCGTATCGCACAGCGAGCCTCGTCATCTCCGCCGCGCGCTGAACACCGAGCTTGTCGCGAATCGCTTGCGCAATCACGCCGATCGTCTTCGACGACAGGCTCATCTGCGCAGCGATTTCGTTGTTGGTCAACCCGTTGGCGAGTTGAACAAAGACCTCGGCCTCGCGAGGATCGAGACGCGCCCGGGGCGACTCGTCCCCATGCACACCAAGGAGAGCCAGTCGCTCCGCAATGGCCGGTACGAAATACGTCTTGCCACGGGCCGCTTCGGCAATGGCCTGCGCGAGCACGTCTGGCGGCTGGTTCTTGGTGATGTATGCCAAAGCACCAACCCGGTAGGCCTCGCGGATCACTTCGTCCTGGTCGAACTGGCTGTAGAACACGATGCGCGCCTCGGGCTCCTTGGACAACAAGCTGCGGGCGACGTCAAGGCCGGTGGCTCCCTGCCCGAAACGCAGGTCGAGGACCAGCACGTCGGGTCGGCATTGCCGGAATCGGCCCATCACTTCGTCAGCACTCTCGGTCTCGCCAACGATCCGCATGCCCCGCTTGGTGAGGGCTGCTCGAAGCCCCTCCAGGATGAGCGGGTGATCGTCAGCGAGAAGCACTTTGATCGTAGCCACAGGTTCCTTGCGATGGAAGAAGGGTGACCGGCTTATGGAAAATGAATGTTACTCGTGTAGGGGCGCAGAAGGAAGAGAACGGCCCGGGACAAGCCGGGACCGCCAGGGACAGAACTGCATGTGGAAGCCCATGTCCCAGGTCCGGCCACGCAGTCCACAGGGTTGCACTGGGACTTCTCCACAAGTAACCTAGAACTTCTTGTGGATAGAAGTTCATCAACCGAGCCTGCATCGATGGGCACGCCCATAGCCTCTCGGACCCCGTTGCCCGCCAGCCGATCGACCGGCGCGAAGAGGCCTGCGCGGGCTGACTTGCAAGAGCAAGCGGTGCAAGAGGGCTCG
>JANMYQ010000397.1:0-3677 GCA_031382215.1 Methylibium sp. | reverse complement strand
CGGCCTGCTCAAGAGCGGCCGCCCGGCCGGCAGCGTGATCGTCGTCGAACCGTTCGACGCCCAGCGCGACAAGCTGCGCAGCGACTTCGGCGTGCAAGCGCTGGCCGCGCCCGACGCCGCGCTGGCGCAGGCCGCGCTGGTGGTCTGGGCCGTCAAGCCGCAGATGTTCCACGCCGCCGCCGCGCCCTGCGCGCCGCACGTGGGCGGCGCCTTGCACCTGAGCGTGATGGCCGGCATCCGCAGCATCGCCATCGCCACCGCAGCCGGCACGCAGCGCGTGGTGCGCGCCATGCCCAACACGCCGGCGCTGATCGGCCAGGGCATCGCCGGGCTGTTCGCGCGCGCCGCGGTGACGGCGGCCGACAAGGCCCAGGTCGATACCGTGCTCGCTCCCACCGGCCGCACGCTCTGGGTCGCGAACGAAGAAGACCTGGATGCGGTGACTGCGCTGTCGGGCTCGGGCCCGGCCTACGTGTTCTATTTCGTCGAGGCGATGATGCAGGCGGCGGTAGACATGGGGCTCAGTGCCGAACAGGGCAAACAACTCGCGCTGGCCACGTTCGCTGGCGCCACGTCGCTCGCCGAGGCGTCCGACGACCCGCCCGACGTGCTGCGCGAGCGCGTCACTTCGAAGGGCGGCACGACCTACGCCGCACTCACGTCGCTGGAAAGCAGCGGCGTGAAAGAAGCCTTCATCAAGGCGCTGAGGGCCGCGCAGCACCGCGCGCATGAACTCGGTGACGAATTTGGTTGAGCTGGGCCAGGTTCGCCAGCGCCTGCGCGCGCTCGGCGCCGGGCCGTCACACGAGCAGCGGGTGCTGCGGCTGTGGGCGCAGGGCTTGCCGCAGGACACCGGCAAGCGCCGGCCCGAAGGCTTCCTGCCGCTGAGCCTGCGCAACGGCCTGCCCGCGCTGGTAGCCGAACTCGACGGCCTGGCGCGCTTGCAGTCTGAGCACCCGGCCGAAGACGGCTCGGCGCGGCTGCTGGTGGCACTCGCCGATGGCTTGGGCGTCGAGAGCGTGCTGTTGCCGCGCGACGGACTGTGCGTGTCCACCCAGGTCGGCTGCGCGGTCGGCTGCGTGTTCTGCATGACCGGGCGCGACGGCTTGCTGCGCCAACTGGGCAGCGCCGAGATCGTCGCGCAGGTGGCGTTGGCGCGCCGCCAGCGCGCGGTGAAGAAGGTCGTGTTCATGGGCATGGGCGAGCCGGCGCACAACCTCGACAACGTGATGGACGCGGTCGAGCTGCTCGGCACCGCGGGCGGTGTCGCGCACAAGAACCTGGTGTTCTCGACCGTCGGCGACCGGCGCGTGTTCGAGCGGCTGCCGGCCGGCCCGGTGAAGCCCGCGCTGGCGCTGTCGCTTCATTCGACCGACGCCGATCTGCGTGCCCGGCTGCTGCCACGCGCGCCGCGCATCGCGCCGGCCGAATTGGTCGCGCTGGGCGAAACCTATGCGCGAGCCACCGGCTACCCGATCCAGTACCAATGGACCTTGCTCGACGGCATCAACGACAGCGCCGCCGAAATGGACGGCATCGTCAAGCTGCTCGCCGGCAAGTACGCGCTGCTGAACCTGATCCCGTACAACACCGTCGACGGCCTGCCGTACCGCCGCCCCGCGCCCGAACGCGCGCTGCAGATGGCGCGCGAGCTGCACCGCCGCGGCGTGCTGACCAAGCTGCGCCAGTCGGCCGGGCAAGACGTGGACGCCGGTTGCGGCCAGTTGCGTTCACGCCAGGGCGGCGTGGCCGGCGCGGCGGCACAGGTGGTAAGGTTGCGCCGAAGCGTCGGCGGCCTGCTTTCCGGTTCTGTTGATGCGACCCCCACCCCCAGCATGGAGCCCACATGACCCACCTCAAGCCGCTCGAGCACCTCACGCAACTCGCGCAACTCACGCCGCGCCTCGCCGCCATTGCCCTGCTGCTCGGCGCCAGTGCCTTGCCGGCCGTGGCGGCCAGCTCGACCTCATCGGCCGCCTCAGACGGCGTCAGCGCCTCGGTGGGCAGCCTGTCGGGTTCGGTCGAACAGTCCAGCGCCAGCTCGGCCGGCGACAAGAAGGTTGCCGACGGCGACTACCGCATCATCGACATCGCCACCGCAGCCGACCGGCCCGGCATGGTGCGCATGAAGCTGCAGGCGCTGGGGACCGAAGGTGAGTTCTTCCTCTACCTGCCGCAGACCGCGTTCGACGGCAGCCGGCTCGCGCAAGGCGGTGTCGTGACGGCGCGCAGCAAGCCCTACGGCACCGAGTTCGCCGACGCGCAGACGCGCCAGGCCTTCTTCCTGGTGCTGGCCGACCACTGGTACAAGGAACTGCACACCACGCCCGTGGTGCTTTGACCGCGACGCGCGGCCCGGCGGCGCGAGTCGGCGGCCGCGCCAGGGTGTGCGCCAGGGCGTGGCTCCTGGCCGCCCTGTGCGCGGTGGGGTCGGGCCCGTGGGCCGCTGCTCACGCCAGCTCCACGCGCTTCTGCGATGACCCGCCGCCGCTCACGGCCGAACAGAAAGACAAGCTGTTCGGCTTCGGCGCGGTCATCAAGAACCAGCTCGACGCTTCCGGCCAGAGTCTGGCGCTCATCGCCCGCTCGGGGCTGGACCTGGGCCGCTTCGGCCAGCGCTACTCGCATGCCGGCCTGAGCCTGAAGACCGGCCTGAGCACGCCTTGGGCGGTGCGCCAGCTCTACTACGCTTGCGACGAGAAGCGCCCGCGTGTGTTCGACCAGGGCATCAGCGCCTTCCTGTTCGGCCTGAACGACCCGACGGAGGGCTACATCTCGATCGTCTTCGTGCCGCCCGAACAAGCCGCGGTACTCGAACGCGCGGTGCTCGACAACCGGCAGGCCCTGCAACTGCTGGGCGCCACCTACAGCGCCAACGCTTACGCGTTCAGCTTGATGTACCAGAACTGCAACCAGTGGGTCGCCGAGATGCTGGCCGCCGCCTGGGGCGGGCTGGACGATGGCGCGCCGGACTTGCGCGCCAGTGCCCAGGCCTGGCTGAAAGACCAGGGTTACCGGCCCACCGCGTTCGATCTGGGCTGGCGCCCGCTGATGTGGCTGGCCTCGTTCATTCCCTGGCTGCACGACGACGACCACCCGGTCGACGACCTTGGCGCAGCGCGCTTCCGCGTCAGCATGCCCGCCTCGATCGAAGCCTTCGTGCGCGCCACGGTGCCCGGCGCCACGCGCATCGAGTTGTGCCACGCGGGGGCGCGGGTGGTGGTGCGGCGCGGGTGGGAGCCGTTGCCCGAGGGGTGCGTGGCGGAGGCGCAGGACACGGTCTTCATGCTGGACTGACCTCGTGCGCTGTCGCAGTCGGTGTTCGTGCCGAGGTTGGTGCGGCTCGCGGCGGGCGGTACCCGCCGTGGGCTCATGCTGGGGCGGTCTGCGCTGGCGCTCCGACTCCGCTGCGGTGCTCGGTCTTGCGGCCCGTCGCCGAACTCACTTCGCTCACTTCGTTGCGCTACGTTCAAACAGGCGGCGACAAGTCAGTCTACGAACGCGCTCCGCGCGGGGCCGCAAGCCCTGCGCTCCTCGCCCCCCCAGAAATCGCCCCCGCCGGGTACCGCCCGCCGCGAGCAGCAACCGGTTGTGCTCTTTGCCGCAAATACAAAAGCTGCTGCCGCAAAGGTGCGTTCGGGCAGGTCGGGGGGGCGCCTCTTCGGCGCTGAGGAGCG
>JANMYQ010000375.1:0-1969 GCA_031382215.1 Methylibium sp. | reverse complement strand
GTACTCGCCACAACCCAAGGTGGCGTCGATTGCGATATTGAACCTCGACGAGACCGGCGAGATGGGTGCGGCCGCGGCCTGCGCGGTGCTCATCGCGGCGGCATCGAGCGTGGCCACGCTGGCCTTCTGGTCACTGGCGCGACAGGTCGAGCGCCGCACCCAAACATGGAAAAACTAGCATGCAACAGCCCCCACGCTCACTTTGTTCGCTGCCCCCCGAGGGGGCTTCAGTTCGCTTGGGGCGGCCCGGCGCGTACTGACATGGACCGCGACCACATCCTGCTCACCCCCGGCCCGCTGACCACGACGTTGCGTACCAAGCTGGCGATGCTGAAAGACTGGGGCAGTTGGGACACCGACTTCATCGCCATCACCGCCAGCGTGCAAAAGCGGCTGCTGGACATCGCGCGCGGCCACGACAGCCATGTGCTGGTGCCCCTGCAAGGCAGCGGCACCTTCAGCGTCGAAGCCGCGGTGGCCACCGTCGTGCCCCGGGACGGCCACGTGCTGGTGATGGACAACGGCGCCTATTGCAAGCGCGCCGCCCGGCTCACGCAGCTGATGGGCCGCCGCGCCACCGTGGTGCCGCAGGCCGAGGAAGAACCGGTGTCGCCTGCCGTGCTGGAGCGGCACCTGAAGGCCGACCCGTCGATCACGCATGCCGTGTTGATCCATTGCGAAACCGGCACCGGCGTGCTCAACCCGCTGCCTGAAGTCGCCGCGGTGTGCCAGCGCATGGACAAGGGCCTGATCGTCGACGCCATGAGCAGCTTCGGCGCGCTGCCCATCGACGCGCGTGAAGTCCGCTTCGACGCGCTGGTGGCGGCCAGCGGCAAGTGCCTGGAAGGCGTGCCAGGCATGGGGTTCGTCTTCCTGCGCCAGGCCATCGTCGACGGCTGCGCCGGCAACAGCCAGAGCCTGGCGATGGACCTGCACGATCAGCACGTCTACATGCAAAAGACCGGCCAGTGGCGCTTCACGCCGCCGACTCATGTGCTGGTCGCGCTGTCTGAGGCCATCACCCAGTTCGAGGAAGAAGGCGGCCGCCCGGCGCGCCTGGCGCGTTACACCGACAACTGCCGCGTGCTGGTAGACGGCATGGCTGCGCTGGGCTTCAAGCCATTGCTGAGGCCCGAGGTGCAGGCGCCGATCATCGTGACCTTCCACGCGCCAGCGCACGAGAACTACGGGTTCCGCCGCTTCTACGAAGCCGCGAAGGCGCGCGGCTTCATCCTGTACCCGGGCAAACTGACGCAGGTGGAAACCTTCCGCGTCGGCTGCATCGGTGCCATCGGCGCCAACGAGATGCGGCAGGCCGTGGCTGCCGTGGCGGACACGCTGCGCGAGATGGAAATTCCGAACGGCAACCCCGCACCCTGATCGGAGAACAGTTCATGGCCAGCAAGAAGAGCAACCGCACACCGCAAGAACATCCTGCCGTGGCAGCCATCCGCAAGAGCGGCGCCGGCAAGGTCAAGGTGGCCTGCAGCGACATCGACGGCATCCTGCGCGGCAAGTACTTGCACCGGGACAAGTTCCTGGGCGCCGCGCAGCCCTACCCCGACGGCGGCTTCGGCTTCTGCGACGTGGTCTTCGGCTGGGACTCTTCAGACCTGTGCTACGACAACGCGCAGGTCACCGGCTGGCAGCACGGCTTCCCCGACGCGCTGGCGCGGCTGGACCTGGCCACTGCGCGCCACGTGCCCTGGGACCACAACGTGCCCTTCTTCCTGGGCGAGTTCGTCAACGCCGACGGCAGCCCCTACCCGGTGTGCCCGCGTCAGACCCTGAAGCGCGTGCTCAAGCGGGCCGAGAAGCTGGGCTTCCAGGTCATGACCGGCATGGAGTTCGAGTGGTTCAACTTTGCCGAGACGCCGCAGACGTGGGCCGCCAAAAAAGGCGTCGCGCCGGCCACGATCACACCGGGGATGTTCGGCTATTCGTTGCTGCGAATGGGCGACAACCGCGG
>JANMYQ010000323.1:0-18338 GCA_031382215.1 Methylibium sp. | reverse complement strand
GGCCAAGCTGGCCGGCGGTGTGGCCGTCATCAAGGTCGGTGCTGCCACCGAAGTCGAGATGAAGGAAAAGAAGGCCCGCGTCGAAGACGCCCTGCACGCCACGCGCGCTGCGGTGGAAGAAGGCATCGTGGCCGGTGGTGGCGTGGCATTCCTGCGCGCCAAGCAGTCGGCCGGCACGATCAAGGGCGACAACCCCGACCAGGAAGCCGGCATCAAGCTGATCCTGCGTGCGATCGAAGAGCCGATGCGGATCATCGTGTCGAACGCCGGTGACGAGCCGAGCGTGGTCGTCAATGCGGTGTTGGCCGGCAAGGGCAACTACGGCTACAACGCCGCCAACGGCGTGTATGGCGACATGATCGAAATGGGCATCCTGGACCCGACCAAGGTGACGCGCACCGCACTGCAGAACGCAGCCTCGGTCGCTTCGCTGATGCTGACGACCGAGTGCATGGTCTCCGAAGCGCCGAAGGACGAATCCGGCGCCGGTGGCGGCATGGGCGGTGGCATGGGCGGCATGGGTGGCATGGGCGGCATGGACATGTGATGTCCGCCTGAGCCGCTGGCCTCAGCGACTCTGCTCAACAGAAAAGGGCTGCAGCGATGCAGCCCCTTTTTTTTGCTGCCGCGGATTCAGTGGGAGGACGTCGCCACCGGCCCGGCGTCGAGCCCGTGGATGGTCGGGAAGTCGGAGTCGATCGTCGGCTCGGCAGCGGCCGGCCTGGCTTCGGCCTTCACCGTCACCCGCTCCAGCAGGCTGGCCGCGGCCGACATGCCCAGCCACAACAGCAGCACCTCCAGGCCGGTCGAGCCCATCGCCAGCGCGGCCGGCACCGCCACCCACATGCTCAGGCAGTAGAAGCAGCCCAGGGTGCTGCCGAGCGGTCCGTGCCCGGCCCAGGCACGCAAGCGCGCGAAGGCCCTGCCGGGCCCCACTTCGGCATGCAGCAGATGGGTGGCACGCCAGACGGCCAGCGCGCCCAGAACCAGAAACGTTGCATCCATCTTTTTCCTCCTTGTTGATCCTGCGCCGTACTGTGATCAGGCAAGCGGGCGCAGGCCACCCCAGAAAGTGGGAGGAACACCGTGACGACGCGGTGCATATTCACCTTCATGGATGAACCGAGAACCGTGTCACGCCATGCGGGCGTGCGCCTGCCCCGGCGTTCGGTTCGCCAACTCAGGCGCCGCTGAGCGCGGCTTCGATCTGCGCGGCAATGAAGGCCGGCCGCTCGTGCACGATCCAGTGGGTTGCGCCCGGCACGCGCACGAGGTGCATGTCCGGCACGAAGGCCTCCAGGCCGTCGAGCAGGCCGATCGGCAGCGCGACGTCGTCCTCGGCCCAGACCACGCGGGTCGGTACCTTCGAGGTCACGAACTCGGGGGCGAAGCTGACCTGCATCACGGCGCTGTCCTGCGCTGTCGGCGGGCGCAGCGGCGAGGCACGGTAGTAGTTGCAGGCTCCCGTCAGGCCGGCGCGCCAGACCTCGCGGTACCGCGCCTTCACCGCGTCGGTCAGCCAGCCGCCGCCGGACGCGCCCGCGTCGCCGAACAGCCGCCACAGGCGCCGGAAGTCGTCTTCGGCGAGCAGCGCTTCGGCGTCGGGCCGGCACAGGAAGTTCATGTAGGAACTCGCTGCCTGCTGCGCCGGGCTGTGCTGCAGCTCGCGCAGAAAGGTGGCGGGGTGCGGTGAGTTGACGATGACCAGCCGCTTCATCATCTGCGGCCGTTGCGCCGCCAGGTTCCAGGCCACGGCACCACCCCAGTCGTGCGCGATCAGCGCCTCCAGCGGCGCGCCGCCGAGTTGATCGGCCAGCGCCGTGAGGTCGGCCATCAGGTGCTTCACGCGGTAGGCCTCGGGCTCGCGTGGCGCCGAGCTTCGCTCGAAGCCGCGCAGGTTCGGGGCCACGCAGCGGTAGCGGCTGGCAAAGTGTTCGAGAAGTTCGTCCCACACGAATGCGGCTTCAGGAAAACCGTGCAGGAACAGCAGCACCGGCGCGCCGACCTGGCCGGCGGCGCGGCAGCTCAGCGTGATGCCGTGCGGCAAGCTGACATCGAAGCGCTCGATCACCGCTGCACCCAGCCGTGCAAGGTGGTGGCGGCGTCGCCGATGCCGGTTCTCTTCAGCGCCGAGAACAGGCACATGCCCACATCGGCTTCGACGGTGGTGAACTCGCCCAGCGCGGCTTGCCCGGCGGCGAGTGCGGTGGCGGCTTCACTGCGGTTGAGCTTGTCGGCCTTGGTCAGCAGCACCAGCATCTTGACCGAGCCGTTGCCCACGCGCGGAGCCACGAATTCGAGCAGTTGGCGGTCCAGGTCGGTGAAGCCCAGGCGCGAATCGACCATCAGCACCACGCCGGTCAGGCTGCGCCGCACTTCCAGGTAGTCAGCCATCACTTTCTGCCAACGTAGCTTGGCGCCGCGTGCCACGGCGGCGTAACCGTAACCCGGCAGGTCGGCAAACAACGCGTTCGGCGCGAGCTTGGGGCCCAGCTCGAACAGGTTGATGTGCTGCGTGCGGCCGGGCGTCTTGCTGGCAAAGGCCAGGCGGCTTTGCTGCGTGAGGCGGTTGATCGCGGTGGATTTTCCGGCGTTGGAGCGGCCGACGAAGGCGATCTCGGGCAGCTCGGTGGGCGGCAACTGGTCGAGCTGGCTGGCGGTGGTGAGAAAGCGCGCCGTGTGGGCCCAGGCGAGCGCGCGCTTTTCTTCGTCGCTCGGGCGGGAGGCGCTCGTGGAAGCGATCGATCGGGCCGCAGGATTCGGGTTGTTTTGTTCGGCCATCGGATTGCCCAAAGCCTTGATTGTAAAATCGCCGGGTTTTGCACAAGAAAATTGCCGCGCCCATGAAGCCTTTCGCCACCCTGTCGAGTTTTCTCTTCGTTGCCACCGTGGGTGTGCAGGCCCGGGCGGCCGACGCCGCTGCCCCTGCCAAACCCGACCTGGCCAAGGGCCAGGCCGCCGCCACCGCGGTGTGCGCCGCCTGCCACACCAGTGACGGTTCGCGCGGCAGCCCCGCCAACCCGATCTTGCAGGGCCAGCACCCCGAATACTTGACCAAACAATTGGTCGAGTTCAAGTCGGGCAAGCGCGACAACGCCATCATGAAAGGCATGGCGAGCACCTTGAGCGACGCCGACATGGTCAACGTGTCGGCGTTCTACGCCAGCAAGCAGGCCAAGCCGGGGTTCGCCAAGAGCAAGGACCTGGTCGCGCTGGGCGAGAAGATCTACCGCGGCGGCATTGCTGAGCGCAGCGTGCCGGCCTGTTCGGGCTGCCACAGCCCGAGCGGCGCAGGCATCCCGTCGCAGTACCCGCGCATGGCCGGCCAGCATGCCGACTACACCGAGGCGCAACTGCTCGCCTTCCGCAGCGGCGTGCGCAAGAACAGCGCGCAGATGACCGGTGTGGTGGCGAAGATGAACGACCGCGAGATCAAGGCGGTGTCCGACTACATCGCCGGCCTGCGCTGAGCGAGTCATCCCCAACAAGAAGGCCGGTCGCGTACCGGCCTTTTTTGTGCCCGCCGGGCTTGTTGCCTGACCTTAGCGGCGTGCGGGACTGCTCGTTTGTGGCAGTCTGCGCGATGTAAGAAGCGCGTCGTCTTCGGCGACCCACCTTGAGCGACCCCTGATCGGAACCCAAGCCATGCACTACCTCGAAGACCGCGGATTCGTCCACCTCGAACCCTCTGCCATCACACCGCAGCACGTCTACGCGCACCGCCGCGACCTGCTGAAGCTGCTGGCCAGCGGCACCGCCGGCACCGCGCTGGCTGGCTGGGCCGGGCGTGACGCGCTGGCGCAGGTGGCGCGGCCAAACAAGCTGGCCGCACTGGCCGGCACACGCAGCGCGGTGGCCGGTGCCCTGACGATGGAAAAGACCACGCCCTACGCCGACGTGACCAGCTACAACAACTTCTACGAATTCGGCACCGACAAGGCCGACCCGGAAAAGAACGCCAAGTCCCTGAAGCCGCGGCCCTGGACCGTTGCGGTCGAAGGCGAAGTGAAGAAGCCGAAGGTCTACGACCTGGACGAGTTGCTCAAGCTCGCACCGATGGAAGAGCGCATCTACCGCCTGCGCTGCGTTGAAGGCTGGTCGATGGTGATCCCGTGGGTCGGTTATTCACTGTCTGAACTGATCAAACGGGTCGAGCCCACCGGCAACGCCAAGTTCGTCGAATTCGTGACCCTGGCCGACAAGGCGCAGATGCCGGGGCTGCGCTCTGCGGTGCTCGACTGGCCCTACGTCGAAGGCTTGCGCTTGGACGAAGCAATGAACCCGCTGAGCCTGCTGGCCTTCGGCCTGTACGGCGAGGTGCTGCCCAACCAGTCGGGCGCGCCGGTCCGCATGGTGCTGCCGTGGAAATACGGCTTCAAGAGCGGCAAGTCGATCGTCAAGATCCGCTTTACCGACAAGCAGCCGCAAACCAGCTGGTTCAAGGCGGCGAGCAGCGAGTACGGCTTCTACTCGAACGTGAACCCGAGCGTGGACCACCCGCGCTGGAGCCAGGCCACCGAACGCCGCATCGGCGAAGACGGCGTGTTCCAGAAAAAGCGCCCGACGCTGATGTTCAACGGCTACGAAGCGCAGGTCGGCCAGTTGTATGCGGGCATGGACCTGAAGAAGCTGTTCTGAACAGCTTGCCGATGCCGATGAAGCGATGAACGCCAGCATGCTCAACCCCGCTGCCCCGCTGCGCTCCGTGCCCGCCCGGCCGTGGCTGCTGCACCCTGCCGCCAAGCCGCTGCTGTTCGCACTCAGCCTGATCCCGTTTGCCTGGTTGCTGTATGGCGCGCTGGCCAACACCTTGGGTGCCAACCCGGCCGAAGCGCTGCTGCGCTCGACCGGCGACTGGACGCTGCGCTTCCTGTGCATCACCTTGGCCATCACGCCGCTGCGCAACTGGCTCAAGCAACCCGCGCTGGCGCGCTTTCGGCGCATGTTTGGCTTGTTCGCGTTCTTCTACGGCTGCGTGCACTTCCTGTGCTACAGCTGGCTCGACATGGGCTTCGTGCTGGGCGACATCATTCGCGACATCCCCAAGCGCCCGTTCGTGCTGGTGGGCAGCGCCGCGCTGCTGCTGATGCTGCCGCTGGCCGCAACCTCGTTCAACCGCGCCATCAAGACGCTGGGCGCCGTGCGCTGGAAGCTGCTGCACCGCTCGGTCTACGCCGTGGTGCTGCTCGGGCTGCTGCACTTCTTCTGGATGCGTTCGGCGAAGAACAACTTCTGCGAAGTGGCGGTGTACGCGGGAATCGTGGCGGTGCTTCTGGGCTGGCGGTTGCGCGAGCGCTGGCGCGCCCGCACGACGCGCGCAATGTCAGCCGGCTGACGCGCCGCCGGGCATCAACAACACATCCACGCCGTAGAGCTTGGCCAGGGCCGCCAGCTTGACCGGCGCCTGCCGCACTGAAAACGCCCGGCCCCAGGCCTGCGCCTGCCGCTGGCATTCGAGCAGCACTGCCAGCGCCGACGAGTCGAAATGCTGCAGCGCCGACGCGTCGACCACCACGCCGCTTTCGGGCTCGGACTTCAAGGTCTGCGTCAGCATGCGCAGGGTAGCGCGCGCTTCGTCGGCCGTGAGCGTGGCGGGCAGCAGCAGCATGGTGGTCAGCCGTTCTCGTTCAGCAGTTCTTCAACTCTTCAGCTCTTCAGCTCTTCAGCTCTTCGCAGCCTTGTTGCGCTCGGCCAGCTTGGCGATCAGCCCGTCGATGCCGCCAGCGCTGATTTCCTGCGCGAAGCTGTTGCGGTAGTTCTCGACCAGCCACACGCCGAGCACGTTCACGTCGTAGATCTTCCAGCTGTCGGTGCCCTTTTCGAGCCGGTAGTCGAGCTGGATCGGGTCGCCCTTGCCTCGCACTTCGGTGCGCACGACCACCTCGTTGTCTTCGGGGGTCGAACGCATCGGCTTGAGCTGCACAGTCTGGTCCTTCACCTGCGCCAGCGCGCCCGCATAGGTGCGCACCAGCAGGGTCTTGAACTCGTTCTGCAGCGCCTTTTGCTGCTCGGGCGTGGCCTGGCGCCAGTTCTTGCCGACCGCCAGCGCCGTCATGCGCTGGAAGTTGAAATAGGGCAGCACCTTGGCGTCGACCAAGGCAATCACCTTCTGCACATCGCCGGCCTGAATCGACTTGTCGGCCTTGACGGCGTCGATCACATCGCTCGAGACTTCCTTGATCAGCACATCGGGGGCCTTGAGGCCTTGAGCCTGCGCGGCAATCGCGCCGACAGCAAGAACAGCGGCCGTGAGCCACGGCATCAAGCGGATAGAGAACATCGTTTTCCTTTCGATTTGCACGCCCGGGTGGGCCTGCACACTTCGGAGTGCGGGTGGAACCCGAGGTTCCATCGCAAACCGCCAGCTTAACGCCTCGTGACACCCGGCGGTTCACGGGCGGGGCGGGCCGATTCAGGCCCGAATCACTTCTTTACCTCGGGGGCCGACGCGGGTGCAGATGCGGGCGCAGTTTCGGGTACAGATGCGGGTCCAGTTCCAGGCGGCTCCGGCGGCTCGGGCAGGGGCGGCGGGTCGCCGTCGAACACCAGGCTGCGGCGGCGCTGCAGATAAGCGTCGCGAATGAAGCTGTACTTGTCCAACGCAATGTCGTCGACCACCCGGCTGGCGCCCAGCAGGCTGGCGCGCGTGTTGACGAGCTGCAGCGCGAGGATGCCGCCCTGCCCTTGGCCCCCCCGGATCAACAGCGACGGCGACACCGATCGGTCGAGCGGCAGTGCCATGGTTTCGCGAACCGTGGACGGCCCCAGCAAGGGCCACACGACGTAGGCGCCAGCCCCGAAACCCCAAGTTCCAAGCGTCTGGCCGAAGTCTTCATAGTGGTGGTCGATGCCCATTTCGCTCGCCACGTCGAGCACGCCACCCAGGCCGAACACCGTGTTGACGCTGACCCGGACGAGGTCTTGCAGCCCGAGTTCGACCTTGCCTTGCAGCAGGTTGTTGACCGCCGACCAGGCATCGGCAAAGTTGTTGAAGAAGTTCTGCACCCCCTCGCGCACCATGGACGGCACGACGTTGGAGTAGGCGGTGGCCACCGGCTTCAACACGTTGTTGTCGAGCGCCTCGTTGAAGCTGAACACCTTGCGGTTCCAGTTTTCCCACGGGTCGAGCTTCTGCCCCGGGCCGGCGCGCACGGTGTCCAGCGTCGCGCAGCCCGACAGCAAAGCCACGATGGCCAGCAACCACGCCGCAGCCCAACGTGCCAGGCCGCCGCGTTTCACTTCTTGGCTCCCGCCCCGGCGGGTGCAGCAGGTGCGGCCGGAGCAGCCGGGGCAGGCGCCGGCGCCGCGGGCGTGCCTGAGTCGGACGCCTTGTTGAACAGGAACTGGCTGATCAGGCTTTCGAGCACCACCGCCGACTGGGTCTGCGTGATGGTGTCACCGGCCTTCAGGTTCTTCTCGTCGCCGCCCGGCTCCAGGCCCACGTACTGGTCGCCCAGCAAGCCCGACGTGAGGATGCGCGCCGACGAGTCTTTCGGAAACTCGACATCGCGGTTCAGCTCCAGGCTCACCACGCCCTGGAAGCTCTTGCGGTCCAGCGTGATGCCGGTCACGCGCCCGACCGTGACCCCGGCGCTGCGCACCGGTGCACGCACCTTCAGGCCGCCGATGTTGTCGAACTTCGCTTTCAGCGCGTAGGTGTCGCCACCGCTGAAGCTGCCCAGGTTGGCCGCCTTGAGCGCCAGGAACACCAGCCCTGCCATGCCCAGCAGCACAAACACGCCCACCAGGACTTCCGTGCTCTTCTTGCCCATCTTGTCTTTCCTTGCTTGCCGAACTTGTGGCGTCGATTTATGGCGTCGAAAACATCATCGCCGTGAGTATGAAGTCCATGCCCAACACGCCGAGCGACGCGATCACCACCGTGCGCGTGGTCGCGTGCGCCACGCCTTCCGGCGTGGCCTGCGTCTCGTAGCCCTGGTAGAGCGCGACGAATGTGCAGATCACGCCGAACACCATGCTCTTCACGATGCCGTTGCCCACGTCGCGAGTCACGTCGACCTGGCTTTGCATGATCGACCAGAAGTTGCCCGGGTCCACGCCGATCAGCAGCACCGCCACCACATAGGCGCCCAGGATACCGACCGACGAAAACAGGATGGCCAGGATGGGCATGGACACGATGCCGCCGAGGAAGCGCGGCGCCAGCACGCGGCTCTTCGGGTCGATGGCCATCATCTCCATCGCCGCGAGTTGTTCGCCGGCTTTCATCAGCCCGATCTCGGCCGTCAGCGAAGTGCCGGCGCGGCCCGCGAACAACAGCGCGGTGACCACCGGCCCGAGTTCGCGCACCAGCGAGAGGTTGACGATCAGCCCGAGCGACTCGGCCGCACCATACGTGACCAGCGCGTAGTACATCTGCAGCGCCAGCACGAAGCCGACCGCCATGCCCGAGGCCATGATGATCAACAGCGAGCGGTTGCCGATGGCGTGGATCTGCGCAATGACCAGGTAGGGCCGGCGCAGCGCGGCCGGAATGTTGCGCAGCAGGTCGTAGAAGAAGTAGGCGTGGTGGCCGAGCGCGTACAGCGTCTCGAGCACCCAGCGGCCGAGCGAGGCCACGGCCGTCATGCGCGAATCCCTAGTTCTTCCGCCAACGGCTTGGCGGGATAGTGAAAGCGCACCGGCCCGTCGGGCTCACCACGGATGAACTGGCGAACCTCGGGGTGCTCCGACGCGTTCAACTCGGCCGGCGTGCCGTGCGCCACCACGCGCCCTTGCGATGACAGCAGGTAGGCGTGGTCGCAGATCGCAAAACACTCCTGCACATCGTGCGAGACCATCAGCGAGGTGGCGCCGGTGGTGTCGTTCAACGTGCGGATCAGGTTCGCGGCCACGCCCATCGAGATCGGGTCGAGCCCGGCAAAGGGCTCGTCGTACATGATGACTTCGGGGTCCAGCGAGATCGCCCGCGCCAGCGCCACGCGCCGCGCCATGCCGCCCGAGACCTGCGAGATGCGCAGCGGCGCGGCACCGCGCAGGCCCACGGCGTTGAGCTTCATCAGCACGATGTCGCGGATCATCTCGTCGCTCAGGTCGGTGTGCTCGCGCAGCGGAAAGGCCACGTTCTCGAACACCGTCAGGTCGGTGAACAGCGCGCCGAACTGGAACAGCATGCCCAGGCGTCGGCGCAGCTTGAAGAGCTGTTCGGCGTTGCGCGGGTCGACCACTTCACCATCGAAACGCACCGTGCCTTTGGTGGCCGCATGCACACCGCCGATCAGGCGCAGCAAGGTCGTCTTGCCGCAGCCCGAACCGCCCAGGATGGCGGTGACCTTGCCGCGCGCGAAGCGGAGCGACACGTCGTTCAGGATGGTCCGGCTGGTGTCGTAGCCGAACGTGACGTGATCGATCTCGATCAGGGTGTCGGAATTCAAACGGGGGGGTTCGCTCGGCATCGCGGGGGAGTGGTTCGTGTCGCCATCGAATGCGCAACTGACGGCGCAGGGCTTTGAGCGGCGGGATTGTCGCATGCTGGCCGAGCCGGCGCAGGCCATGCCGTGGATGGCCTGTGCGGGCACAAATGGCGCTGGTGAGCCGATTGCAACTTCTTACAAAACCGCCCATCGGCTTCGTCAGGCCGCTTGTCATGAGACGCGGCGTTTGCTGCGAATTTGTCCTCGCTTCGCCGGGCGGGTGCCGATAGTCTGACGGTGCCGAAGTCTCATTCGACGCCTATTCGCCAGAGAAACGCAAGAGAAATCCAAGAGAACCCCATGGCCCTCTCCCGAGCTCCCATCCCCCCCGGCGGCATGCGCGGCTTCACGCTCATCGAGCTGATGGTCACCCTGACGGTGTTGGCCATCGTGCTGTCGCTGGCGGCGCCGTCGTTTGCCAGCCTGCTGGCGTCGAACCGCATGGCCACGCAGACCAACGAGTTGATCGGCGCGTTGAACCTGGCGCGCAGCGAAGCGGTGCGGCGCAGCCAGCCGGTGACTTTGCTGGCCGCCAACGCGAACTACTCGAAGGGCTGGAAGGTGTTTCCCGACGCCAACGGGAACGGCGCCGCGGCCAGCGCCACCGACCCTGCCGATGGCTTGCCGATTCGGGAGAACAGCGCCTTCGGTGGCACCGTCACGCTCAAGCGCCAGACCTGCACCGGGTCACCCTGCACGTTTGCCGACTCGACCGAGGCGGACATCACGTATCTCGTCTTCAACGAGCGCGGCGGGATCTCGGCCATCTCGACGCCGGCCTATTTCAAGGTCTGCGACCCAGCCCGCACCTCGATCAAGGGGCGTCTGTTGCAGGTGAATCTGGTTGGCAAGATCAGCTTGGTCAGCACCGACCTGGCGTGCACCTGAAGGATCGACCATCGTGATGCATCAACACTTCCAAGCCCCACGCCAGCCCAAGGCCCGCCAGCGCGGCGCCACGATGATCGAACTGCTGGTGTCGATTCTGATCTTCGCCCTGGGCATGCTCGGCCTGGTGGGCCTGCAAACGCGCACGCTGTCGTACGGCCAGGCTTCGCTGTACCGCTCGCAGGCCACCGCGCTGACCGACGACATCCTGGACCGCATGCGCACAGACCGGGTCAACGCCAAGGGCGGCCAGTGGAGCACGGCGAGCACGGCTTTGGCCGCAAGCATCACTGGCACGACCATCGCCCTGACCGATCTGAAGGACTGGAAGGAGCAAGTCGAAAGCCTGCTGCCCACAGGGCGCGGTGCGATCGCCATTGCGGGCGACGCAGTGACCATCACGCTGAGCTGGGACGAGCGCGGCGAGACACGGACCTTCGTGACCACGAGCGGCCTTTGAGCGGCCCAGCAGGAATTTCCGCATGAAAACACTCTCCTCACGCTTTCCGCGCCGCGCACGCGGCTTCTCGCTGGTCGAGCTGATGGTGGCGCTGGCGCTGGGCCTGCTGCTGACGATCGCGATGACCAGCGTGTACCTCACCAGCAAATCGTCATTCAAGCGGCAACAGCAGCTGAGCTCGATCCAGCAGAACGTGCGCATCGCCTTCGAGTACCTCGCGGGCGACTCGCGCGTGATCGGCCACCTGGGCTGCTTCACCGGCATGGCAACCTTGCCGGCCGGCGAATTCAACAACGCCCTGTCGGCTGCGGCCTTGCCGACGAACTACGCGCTCGGGATCGAGGGGTACGAATACAAACACGCAAGTGCCGGCACCTTGACCTTGGCGTCCAACGCGCCGGCCAACGTCACCGACGCAACCAATTGGCAAACCAATGTTGCGGCCGACGCCGTCAACACGATTCCGGTGACCACAGTTTCGGGCACCGGGCTGACACCTGGCAGCGATGTGCTGGTGATCCGAACTGTCGCCGGCCGGCCGGTGCGGCTGACCGCCGACACGGTGTCTGGTGCCAGCACGCTGGCGCTCGAGAACCTGGCCGGCGGTACCTGCAGCAACGGCAGCACGGCCAAGGCGTCGGGGTTTTGCGCCAACAGCCACGGGTTGATCGCGAGCTGCAAGCGGGCGCGGGTGTTCCAGGTGGCTTCGATCGCCGGCCAGACGCTGACCTTGGGCGGCACGCTCGGAACCGACCCGCTTTACTTGGCCGCCTCGGCCGAAGTCTTCCCGATGCAGACGCTGGTGTATTACGTGGCGCGCTCGTCAAGCGGCACCACCACGTCGCTGTACCGCCGCATCTTCAACGGCGACCCGGTGGGGGGCGTCGAGCAGGAATTGATCGAGGACGTCGAGAACCTGCAGTTGCGCTACGGCGTCGATACCGACGCGACGGCCGACGGCATCGTCAACTCCTACGTCACGGCCGAAGCGGTCACCGACTGGAACCGGGTCGTCGCCGTGCGCATGGGCTTGCTGTTGCGCTCGGCCACGGCGGTCGAGGGCGACACCACGGTAGGCGCCAGCGGCCTGGTCAACGGTGTCACCGTGACCTATCCGACAACCGGCTCCAAGTACGACCGACGCGTGTTCACCACCACCGTGGCGGTGCGCAACAAGATTTCCTACTTCTGACGCGGGCAAAGGCGGCTCATGAAACACCTCGCTGAATCGCGCCGCAGGCAAAGCGGCGTCACCTTGATCGTCACGCTGGTGATGCTGGTACTCATCACGCTGGTCGGTGTGTCCAGCATCCGCAATTCGACGATGGACGAGCGCATGGCCGGCAACTCGCGCGACCGCGACAAGGCCCTGCAGGCCGCCGAAGCCGCGGTGCGCAACTGCCTGGGCAAGATCTTGGCAGAGACCTACACCGGCACGCCGTTGACGCCCGCGACTCCGCCCGTCTGGGAAGTGGCCGCCAACTGGACCAACAGTTCGATCGAAGTGGACCTGGGCGCCGCGGCCAAGCTGTCTGCGCAACCGCGCTGCCTGTACGAAACGCTGGGCAATGGCAGCTACCGCGTCACCGGCCGAGCGGTGGGCGCTTCTGCGCTGACGGTGGTGATGCTGCAGGCCACGTACTCGACCGAATGACGGTGCCGCATTCAACGCGCACCTGTAAAGAATTCTCAGGGGATTGAAGATGATGAAGATCGAATCGAAAGTCTCGCAGCGCAAACGCCTCGGGGCGATGGCCGTCACCGGCGCCATACTGTTCCAGACCGTGGTGCCGGCGTATGCCACCGTGTCGCAATTGCCGGGGCTGTTCACCACGCCGCCCGACGCGAACGTGATGTTCACCCTCGACGATTCGCTGTCGATGTTGTCGGATGCGATTCCGGACTTTGTCAATGACCAGGTCGGCATGCCGAATGCGGATGGCACCAGCAATGCCAGCGATGCGCTCCTGGGCGTGGCCGGTCAGCAACGCGCCCGGTTCCCTGGCATGTGGGGCGCAGATTCGCTGTACCTGACGACCACGTTCTACCGAAAGAACAACGCGATTGCGCGCTACATGCGTTCGTCGTCGGGCAATCGGCTCTACTACAACCCGGCGGTGGTTTATCAGCCTTGGACATTGGCGACAAACGACAAGTTGTTCAACAACAATGCCAACCCGACGGCTGTCAATATTCATCAAAGCGATCCATTCAATGCCGGGCGAACGCTGAACCTCGATGTGCGCGTCAACCGCGTTGGTGTTGCAACTGACCCAGACAAGGAAGACGACAACTTTTGGCCTGCCACGTACTACGTGTACAACACGGTCGCGGGCACGATGCCCGAGGCGGCCCCCAACAACGCGCTCAACGTCGAGGGCAACTTCACCAAGTACGAGATCAAGTCGACATCAACGGGCACCACCTATCCGCGCCATGCCGATCGCACCGACTGCACGAGTATCTTGGGTGCATGCAGCTATGCCGAAGAGCGGCAGAACTTCGCCAACTGGCTGCAGTATTACCACAGCCGCTTGTTGATGGCCAAGGGTGGCGTGGCGGCTGCTTTCGCGCAGCAGTCGACCAACTTGCGCGTGGGCATCTCATCGTTGAACACCGCCGGCACGTTGCGCCAAGGGGTAGCCACGTTCGCCAACGCACGCCGCACCAGTTTCTACAACGACCTCTATTCGATCCCGTCGAGTGGGGGCGGCACGCCGTTGCGCCGCGCCGTCGGGGCGGTCGGCCAGTACTTCGAACGCTCTGATGTCGGCAATCCGTGGGCCGATGATCCGACGCGCACCAGCGGAGCCGTCGGCAACGAGTCCACCTGCCGCAAGGCGTTCCACATCCTCAGTACCGACGGCTACTGGAACGGCGCCGCGGCGGCGGATGCCGCCGCACGGGCAGACAACGACAGTTTCTCAGGCTTTACGCCGCGCAAAGGGGCGGGCAACGCCACGGACCCGCGGTACGCGTTCTCAGACGCTGCCCCATCGACAACAGAACCCGATTCACTGGTCGGCCGTTTCACGATCAACCCTTTCGCCCACGCGCTGACGGCGACACCCGACGGCACTTTGGCCGACGTGGCCGCGTACTACTGGCGCAGAGACTTGCGCCCTGGGCTGGACAATGACGTCTTCTCGTCCAACCGAGACCCAGCCTTTTGGCAACACGTGACGATGTACACCGTCGGCCTGGGCATCAGCGGCAGCGGCGGCGTGACGACCACGGCCGGGGCAGCCGTCGACCTTTCAAGCAAGTCAGTTCGCGACGCTCTGATCGCCAACAGAACCGCGCTGAACTGGACCACCCCAGTCGCCGACGGCAATACCACCGGCGACGACCTGATCCATGCCGCCATGAACGGCCGGGGCGACTACTTCCTGGCCACCGACCCGAAACTTTTGAAGAACTCGCTCGCTGCCGCGCTGGCCGAAGCCGGCAACAACCCCGGCAGCCTGGCCAGCGTGGCCACCGAGTCGGCCCAGGTTTCGGCCAACACCGAGGTCTATCAGGCCGTCTACAACCCGGCGCAGTGGTCTGGTCGCTTGTATGCGTTCAGTCAGACGGACGCGGGCACGGTTAACACCACACCGAGCACGGCGCTGTGGGAGGCTTCGAACAAGATGCCTGCGCCGGCCGACCGCAACATCTTCACCTGGAACCCGACGGGCACCGGCGCCGGCAGTACCTTCACCTTTGGTGGCCTCACGGGTACCCAATTGGGGAACCTCGGCAGCAACGCCACCGAACAATTGGACGTGCTGAACTACCTGCGCGGCAGCGACGCCAAGGAAGTGGCGCAGAACGGCCCTTTCCGCGACCGTGCGCGCTATACCGTGGGCGCCAACAAGGGTGGCGTGCTCGGCGACATCGTCAATGGCTCGCCGATCAAGGGGCCCAGTGCAGGCGCGGGCTACAACAGGCTGCCCGCCACCACGCCCGGCCAGAGCACCTATCTGAACTACCGTTCTCCGACCAACACCCAACTGGACAACATGCGCGACACCGTGTTCGTCGGCGCCAACGACGGCATGTTGCATGCCTTCGACCGCATCACCGGCATCGAGCGCTTTGCCTACGTGCCGAACTCTGTCTACAGTGTGCGCCCGCCGACGACCACGCCCCCAACGTCTCCAGCGCCTGCCAACGAGCTGAAGCTGAAGATGTTGTCCGACCCGGGTTACCCGCACCGCTTCACGGTCGATGGGCCGCCGCAGATCGCCGACGCCTTTCTTGACCCAGATTGGAAGACGCTGCTGCTGGGCTCCACCGGCGCCGGGGCTCGCTCGGTCTTCGTGATGGACATCACCAATCCGAAAGTGCAGACCGGCGGTTTCGGCGCGAGTAAGTTGCTGTGGGAGTTTTCCGATGCGGACACCAGCGAGGGCAACCTCATGGGCAACGTCATCAGCTACCCGCATGTTGCAAAGATGCGCGACGGGACCTGGGTGGCCATCTTCGGCAATGGTTACGACAGTGCGACCGGGCAAGCGACCCTGTTCATTCGAGACGTCAAGACCGGCGCGAAAGTGTGGTCATCCAGCGTCGGCCCGGCCGGAGGCAATGGTCTGAGCCAGCCCAATTTCACCGTCAACGACAAGCGTGAGGTGACTGCGATCTACGCCGGCGATCTGAAAGGCAATGTCTGGAAGTGGGACGTGAGCAGCGACGTCCGTGCCAACTGGAAGCCTGCCTTCGGCACGGTGGGAGCCCCGTTGCCACTGTTCGCCGGCAGTGACCAACAGCCGATCACGGTGATGCCCGAAATCACCTTCCACCCGAATGGCGGGACGCTGGTGTCGTTCGGCACCGGCAAGCTGTTCGAAACGGAAGACACGGCCCTGACCACCCCGTCCAACGTCAACCTCTATAGCCAGGCCATTTACGGCATCTGGGACAAGCCGGGCGAGACCACGGGCTTTTCTGGCAACACCACGCTGGTGGCACAGGGCGCGAGTGCGCTGGCTGCATTGGGCACGCTGAGCGGAACCACGGCCAACACGATCGACTGGGGCACCAAGCGTGGCTGGTACTTACCCCTGAGCTCGGGGGGCGAGCGTGTCAACGTGACACCGCAGCAGGTCAAGAACACCTTGCTGGTGGTGGCCAACACACCCAGCAGCGATCCTTGCAAGAGCGGCGGCAGGTCGCGCCTGTTTGCGCTCGACCCCATCAGCGGCGCGGCGCCGGCTTTCCCGGTGTTCGACACGAACGGCACGGACGGCGTCACCAAGGCCGACGCCGTGGGCTACAACGTCAAGTCGATCGCATTCGCCGTGCTGTCGCTGCCGACCCTGCAACGCAGGAACAGCGGGGCCGCCGATGCGGTGGTTCCGGAAGCCGTGGGCTCGCGCGGGCAGACCGGCGCAAGACTGGGCGGCGTTGAAAACCGCGCGTCCGGCGCGACGGATTGTGCCCAGTGGTTGCTCGCCGGCGGGTCGGACACCTCGATCGCGGGCTTCGACATTGCGCTGTGTTCGCCCAACAAGCCGCGCATCTCCTGGCGCCAGCTGAAGTGAGCTTTCAGATCAACCTTACCGCGGTAAACCGAACCATGAAAACCCGACACCTTGGCAAAGGCTTCACGCTGATCGAGTTGATGATCACGGTAGCGATCGTCGCCATCCTGGCCGCCATCGCCTACCCGAGCTACATGGAGCAGGTGGCGCGCGGCAAACGAGCCGAAGGTCAATCGGCCTTGCTGGAAACGGCGCAATGGCTCGAGCGGCAATACACCTTCAGCAATGCCTATAACCTGCTGCCTGATCGCACAACGGCGCTGGACACTGCTGCGCTGCCGGCGCCCAAAGGCAAGGCCACCGACTACTACACCGTGTCGTTCGGCGACAAGGCAGGCGGCAACACCACACCGACAGCAGATGCTTACACACTGCGCGCTGTGCCCAAGGCATCGATGGCGAACGACAAGTGCGGCACGCTCACCTTGTCGAACACGGGCACCAAAGACGTTTCAGGCACGACTGGCGGCGCCAGCGTGGCGTTGTGCTGGGACCGCTAGCCAGCCGGAGGGCCGAGCCGTAGAGGAACTGCCGAGCCCTACCTCGGCAACTCACTCCCCCCCATCAAAAACTGATCCACCGCCCGCGCCGCCTGGCGCCCTTCTCGGATCGCCCAGACCACCAGCGACTGCCCGCGCCGCATGTCGCCCGCCGCAAACACCTTGGCCACGTTGGTCGCGTAGCCGCCGTTCGCTTCGGTACTCGCCCGTGCATTGCCGCGCGCATCCTTCTCGATGCCGAAGGCCTCCAGCACACTGCCCACCGGGCTGACGAAGCCCATCGCCAGCAGCACCAGGTCGGCCGGCAGCACTTTCTCGGAGCCGGGCACCTCGACCATCTTGCCGCCTTGCCACTCCACGCGAACGGTCTTCAGCGACTTGATCTTGCCCTTGTCCTTGCCGGTGCCTTCGATGAACTCCTTGGTGGCGATCGCGAACTCGCGTTCGCAGCCTTCTTCGTGGCTGCTCGAGGTGCGCAGCTTGGTCGGCCAGTAGGGCCACACCAGCGGCTTGTTCTCTTGTTCGGGCGGCATCGGCAGCAGTTCGAACTGCGTGACGCTGACGGCGCCGTGGCGGTTGCTGGTACCCACGCAGTCGCTGCCGGTGTCACCGCCGCCGATCACGATCACGTGCTTGCCATCAGCGCGCAACTGGTTCTTCACCTTGCCGCCGGCATTGATCTTGTTCTGCTGCGGCAGGAACTCCATCGCGAAGTGGATGCCGTCGAGCTCGCGGCCCGGCACCGGCAGGTCGCGCGACTGTTCGGCGCCGCCGGTCAGCAGCACGGCGTCGAACTGTTCCTTCAGTTGTTCGGGCGTGACGGTTTCCTTGGCCCAGTTGGTGACCTTGCTGCCTTCCGGCAACGCACCCACCATCACGCCGGTGCGGAAGGTCACGCCCTCGGCTTGCATCTGCACCACGCGCCGGTCGATGTGCGTCTTCTCCATCTTGAAGTCGGGGATGCCGTAGCGCAGCAGGCCGCCGATCGCATCGTTCTTCTCGAACAAGGTCACGTCGTGCCCGGCGCGTGCGAGTTGCTGCGCCGCCGCCATGCCGGCCGGGCCTGAGCCCACCACAGCGATCTTCTTGCCGGTCTTGGCCTTGGGCGGCCGCGGCGTCACCCAACCCTCGGCCCACGCGCGGTCGATGATCGCGTGCTCGATGCTCTTGATGCCCACTGCGTCGTCGTTGACGTTCAAGGTGCACGCCGCTTCGCACGGCGCCGGGCAGATGCGGCCGGTGAACTCGGGGAAGTTGTTGGTCGAGTGCAGCACGGCGATCGCGTTCTTCCAGTCGCCCTGGTTCACGAGGTCGTGATAGTCCGGAATGTTGTTGTTGTCCGGGCAGCCGTTGTTGCTGAACGGCGTGCCGCAGTCCATGCAGCGCGCGCACTGCACTTTCGCGTCATCGGCCTTCAAGCCGATGACGAACTCCTTGTAGGTCTTGAGGCGCGCCTGAACGGGCTCGTAGCCCTCTTCCAGACGCTCGTACTCCATGAAGCCGGTGACTTTTCCCATGATGTGCTGCT
>JANMYQ010000244.1:0-29694 GCA_031382215.1 Methylibium sp. | reverse complement strand
GGTGAAGCGCACGCGCCGCAAGAGGCGCTGCTTGCGGTCTATGAACAGCGCGAGCTGGTCAACCCGCGCATGGCCCAGGCCCGGCACCAGCTGCAGGCGCAGCACGTCGCAGGCGTGTTCGTTGACCCACTCGGTCTCGGTCAGCTCCATCACCAGCGGGCGGTCCACCAGCAGCATGGGGCCGAGCAGGAACAGGCTGTACGCATCGGCCACCAGTGCGGCGGCGGCGCGCCGTTCGGCATCGCGCGCTTCTTCGCCGTTGAACCACACCTGCACCTCGCCCGGCGCGCTGCTGCCGGCGCGGCGCAGCACCTGCTTGCGGCCGCCGGGGCCCGTGTGGGCCTGTGCCACCAGGCCCTCGCGCGGCAGCAGGCGTTCTTCGGAACTGCCGCGGAAGCTGGCATCCACCAGCGCGGGCTGGAGCTTGCCGATCAGCATGCGCCATTCACCGCTGTAGCTCACGTTCAGGTCCTGGATGGCTTTGAAGGCCTGCAGGCCGTGCGCCTCGGCGCTTTCTTTCAGCACCGCCTGGGCGGCGGGCGTGGTGGCCGCATTCAAGGACACCGGCAACGGCGTGGCACAGCCGTGCAGTGCCGGCAGCGCAGGCGCGGCCAGCGCTGCGAGCAGCAAGTTCCTGCGTTTCAGATCCGGGCGGTGCATTCGTGAGGGCTCCAGTACAACCAGCGCAGAACCATACACCAGCCGCTTGCGGGAACCCCTGCAAAACACTCGGGCAAGGCGCAATACCTGACAAATCCACACCCATCGAGAACCGCGCGTGAACGCATGCTGCTCATCGGGGGCCGAACGGCGGTCGCCCGGTCAGGCGGCGCCACACCAGCAGCGGCAGGCGCAGCATGAATTCCAGCATCAGGCGCAGGTGCATCCAGCTCAGCAGCACGTTGTCGCGCCCGTAGCGAAAGTGCGATACGCCGCCTTCGTCGGCCGTCAGGTACTTGACCGGCGCCGCCAGGTTGAGCGGCGTGACACCGCGCCAGGCGAGCCGGACCACGGCTTCGGTGTCGAAGTCGAAACGCCGCATCCACGGTTGCCCGCGCATCACCGCAATCAGCTCGACGATGGGGTAGACGCGAAAGCCGTAGAGCGAGTCGTCGATGCCCGCCCCCAGGGTCTCGAGGTTGGTCCACCAGTTCGACACGCGCCGGCCGCGCACCCGCAGCAGCGGCGCCGAGGCGTCGAACACCGGCCGGCCCAGCACCATCGCGTCGGGTCGGCGATGCGAGGCCTGCATGAAGGCGTCGATCAATGCCGCGGGGTGCTGGCCGTCCGAATCCATCGTCAGTGCGTGCGTGTAGCCGGCCTCGCGCGCCGCCTGCAGGCCGTGCAGCACGGCCGCGCCCTTGCCGGCGTTGGCGGGCAGCACCATCAGCGTCAGGCCGGGGTCGGTGGCGGCCATTGCGAGCAGGCCTTCGGCAGTGCCGTCGGTGCTGCCGTCGACGACCACCCACACGGGCGCCCAGTGGGCGCGCGCGTCGCGCACCGTCTGGTACACCGTAGCGCCGGTGTTGTAGCTCGGGATGATGACCAGGTGAGTGGCGCTGGGGTTCATGGCGGATTCATGGTGCACTGGCCGCGCTGGACGTCACCTGCGCAGCTCCTCGATGAAATACTGCTCCAGCCGCTTCAGCAGCGCCGCATGGTCGGGCTCGGGCGCAAAACGCTGCCCCAGCCGCAGCCGGTAGACCACCGGCATCGCCGGCACACGCCAGATCGGCCAGCCCTTGCCCAGGTACGGCGAATCGGTTTCGATGATGACGGTCTGGACCGGCACTTGCGCCAGCTGTGCGATCAAGGTGATGCCGGGGCGAAACGGGTTGACCGGCTGCTGCACAGTGCGCGTGCCCTCGGGGAACAGTACCAGGTGCGCACCGGCGCGCAGGTTGGCCACCGCGCCGCGGATCATGGCGCGCGGCGAGTCGTTGCGGATGTAGCGCGCCAGCCGGGCACCGGCGCCGAGGAAGATGTTGCGCATCAGATCGGCCTTCATCACGCACACCCCGTGCGGCAGGCGCGACACGATCAGCAGCGCATCGAGCATGCTGGGGTGATTGGCCGCGATGATCAGCCCGGTGGCCTCGTGGTGCAAGCCTTCCAGCTCGGAGGCGTCGAGCTTCAGCACCCCGATGCGCTCGGCCAGGCCCCAGAAGGCGCGGTACACATGCGAGATGCCGGCTCTGCCGAATACCAAGCCGCGCTGCGCCGGCATCAGCGGGTACAGCAGCGCGGCCATCAGGTTCCAGGCCAGCGAGATCAGCCCCAGCAGCAGCAGCAAGGCATACAACAGGATGGCCTGCACCCCGCTCCGCAACCACTTCAACCCAGTCATCAGTCGGGCGTGGCCACGAGTTCGGACGACGTACCGAGCACCCACGAGACACCGAAGCCGAACGTGAGCGTGCTGTCGCGGCGCAGTAGCGGGCTGTCGGCAAAGGTCGCGCCGCGCAGGCTGTCGTGGCGCAGAAAGGCACCGAACCACGCGCCGTTGAAGCGCCGCGACACCGAGGCCAGGTTCTGCCAGCCCGAGTAACCGCCGCTGGCGCGGTACGCGCTGCGCTGCGGCGTGGCGTAGATCGGATCCACGCCGTAAAGGCGCTCGTTGTAGCGCCGGTCGGCAAACACCGGCCCGGTCAGCAGACCCACGTTCCAGGCACCGCCGACCTCCGTCAGGTCCAGGTTCAGGTTGGGCGTGAAGACGGCGCCTATTGCCTCGGGCGAACGTTGCAGCGTGAACGCGGCACGCAGCGGCAGGCGCAGGTCGAGCTTGGCGCTGCGGTCGGCCGCGCGAAGCAAGGTCAGGTTGATGTTCGGGCCGAACTCGATCGCCGCTTTCAGGTCCGGCATGCCGGTGCGGGCCGCGTTGTCGCGGCTGCGCGTGGGCGGCGACGCGGCCAGGCTCACGTCTATCTCCACAGACTGCGCATCGAGCAGCACCGCGCGCGCACCTTCGCGGTCGGCGCGCAGCCATTTGCCGCGGTAGATGGCGTAAGGCACCGGGAACCAGCGCGTGCGGCTTTCGTCCGAACCGCGGTAGTCGGGCAGGCGCAGCGCGCCCACGCCGACGCCCAGCTCCCACAGCGGACGCATCACCGGGTTCGGTGGTTTGGGCAACAACGCGTCGGGCTTCAGTGCCTCGGGTTTCGGGGCGGCATCGGGCTTCGTGGCCTCGGGCCCATCGGCCGCTGCCGCCAGGCCATACACCAGGAGCCACGCGGCCAGCGCGAAGGCACCTCTCATCGGCCGCCACCTTCGGCCGGCACGAAGCCGTGGGCTTCGATCTCGACCAGCAATTCGGCGCGGCAGATGTCGGCCAGCAGGACCACGACCGTGCGCAGCGCGTGGCTGTGTGCGCCCAGGCGCTGCTGCAGCACGTCGAGCACGCTGGCCAGGTCGTGCCGATGGCGCAGGTACACAGTGCAATCCAGCGCTTCGGCAGGGAACGCAACACGCGCCTGCTGATGCGTCGCTTCGAGCACGGCGGCGATGTTGAGCAAGGTCTCTTCGGTCTGCCGGCGCACGTCGCCCAGGTGCACGGTGGCATGGCCCTGGATGCTGGCGGTGCCGGAGATGAACAGCGCCTGCCGGCCGCCGCCGACAGCGGCCAGCGCCGCGCGCGAGAAAGTCGGGCTGCGCGGGCCGTATTCGGTCGGGTAGAGGTAGGCGCTGACCTGGCGCGGGTTCTCGATCGCCAGCGGCGCCGTCGGCCCGGCCAGGAAGAAGACCCGCAGCGAACCGCCCAGCGTGCCCAGCGCGCAGGCCGCCGGAGAACCCTCGAAGGCGCTGCGGCCGGCGTCGATGAAGGCGCGCTGGCGGCCGATGTTGAAGTGGCGGTAATGCTCGAGCCCGTCGCCATGGTCGTTGATGCCGGGCACGTAGTTCCACAGCCGCAGCAGGTGCGGGCTGTGGTGCCGGGCCAGCGCCGCGAAGAGGTCGGTGTAGATGCGGTACGCGGCCTGCTCGAGCCCGCCAACGGTCGCCGCAGGGTCGAGCGCGGCGCTGCCGTGCAGCCAATGACCGTCGGTGGTGAACTGCACGCAACCGAGCCGGTGGGGGGTGACGGTGCCGTCGGTGAACCACGCGTCCAGCATGGGCGCCAGCGGGGTTACGGGGGCCAGCAACTCGGCAAACACGACGTCGGCGACGTCGGCTGCGTCGGCCGGCGCTGCGGCCAGCCGCCGGGCGCCGAGCAGCGGCCCGGGCAGGCTCGCTGCGTCGGCCGCCGGCAGCCGGCGGAAATGCAGCGCGGGCTGCGCTGAAGCGGTGCGGCTGTTCATTCGAATCGACTTTATCACCCGGCATCGGGCACCTGATGTACCGGCGCCACGCCCGGGCCGGGCTCACCGCAGCGAGCACCGGCCATCGGGCCGGCTGCGTTACTCGCCTGCGCTACTTGCCCGCATCACTCGCCAAGATAAGCCGCGCGCACCTTCGGGTCGTTCAACAGCGCTTTGGCGTCGCCGCTCATCGTCACTTCGCCGGAGTCCATCACGTAGCCGCGGCTGGCCAGTTGCAACGCGCGGCTGGCGTTCTGCTCGACCAGCAACACGGTGGTGCCGCGCTGGTGGATGTCGTTCACCACCTCGAAGATCTTGTCGACCATGATCGGGCTCAGGCCCATCGACGGTTCGTCCAGCAGCAGCACTTTCGGCTTGGCCATCAGCGCGCGGCCCATCGCCAGCATTTGCTGTTCGCCGCCCGACATGGTGCCGGCGAGCTGGTTGCGGCGCTCCTTCAGGCGCGGAAAGATCGCGAAGACCTTCTCGATGTCGGCCTCGACCTCGTTGTCTTCGCGGATGAACGCGCCCATCTGCAGGTTCTCGGTGATCGTCATGCGCGTGAAGGTGCCGCGCCCTTCGGGCACCATCACCAGGCCCTGCTTGACCAGGTCCCACGGGCCCTGGCCCTTGATGCTGCGGCCCATGAACTGGATTTCGCCGGCCGCGGCGGGCTGGGTACCGGTGATGGCTTTCAGCGTGGTGGTCTTGCCGGCGCCGTTGGCGCCGATCAGGCTGACCAGTTCACCTTCATTGACCTCGAAGGACACGCCTTTGACGGCCTGGATGCCGCCGTAGGCCACTTTCAGGCCGCTGACCTTGAGCATTGTGGTTGCCATGTGCTTGCTCCTGTGCTCTGGTGCTTCAGTGGGCCTTGTGGCCGGCGCCGAGGTAGGCCTCGATCACCTTCTCGTTGCGCTGCACCTCGGCCGAGGTACCTTCGGCGATCTGCTTGCCGTAGTCGAGCACGGTGACGCGGTCGCACAGGCCCATCACCAGCTTCACGTCGTGTTCGATCAGCAGGATCGTGCGGCCGTCCTTGCGGATCGTGTCGATCAGCTCGCGCAGCACCACCTTCTCGGTCGCGTTCATGCCGGCGGCGGGTTCGTCGAGCGCGATCAGCTTGGGGTCGGTGGCCAGGGCACGCGCGATTTCGAGCCGGCGCTGGTCGCCGTAGCTCAAGGTGCGCGCCTTGTATTCGGCAAAGCGGCCGATGCCCACGTAGTCGAGCAACTCCTGCGCGCGCTTGGCGATGGCGCCCTCTTCGGCCTTGAAGCTGGCGGTGCGGAAGATCGCGCCGATGAGGCCCGAGCCGGTGCGCACGTGGCGGCCGACCATCACGTTCTCAAGCGCCGTCATCTCGGCGAACAGGCGGATGTTCTGGAAGGTGCGTGCGATGCCTGCCTTGGCCACCTCGTGCACCGCCGTCGGCTTGTACGGCGCGCCGCCCAGCTCGAACGTTCCCGAGTCGGGCGTGTACAGCCCTGTCAGCACGTTGAAGAAGGTCGTCTTGCCGGCGCCGTTGGGGCCGATCAGCCCGTAGACCTGGCCTTTTTCGATCGTGATGCCCACGTCGGACAGCGCCTGCAGGCCGCCGAAGCGCTTGGAGACACCAGCAACCTTGAGAACGATTTCACCCATGGTCGGCTCCTTACTTCGCCGCAGGCGTGGTGGCGGGCGACGGCGCCGCTTTCCCGTGCTCAGGCGACGGCCACAAGCCGCGCGGGCGGGCCAGCATGATGCCGATCATCGCCAACGCCACCAGCAGCTGGCGCAGGATCGAGGCATCGAGCCGCCCATCGGTCATCGCCTGCAACGGGCCTGCCACGTAGCGCAGCACTTCGGGCAAGGCCGCCAGCAGCAAGCCCCCGACGATCACCCCCGGCAGGTGGCCGATGCCGCCCAGCACCACCATCGCCACGATCATCACCGACTCCTGCAGGCTGAACGACTCGGGCGAGATGAAACCCTGGAAGGTGGCGAACAGCACGCCCGACACGCCCCCGAAGGTGGCGCCCATGCCAAAGGCCAGCAGCTTCATGTTGCGGGTGTTGATTCCCATCGCCTTGGCGGCGATCTCGTCTTCGCGGATCGCCATCCAGGCGCGGCCGATGCGGCTCAGCTCGAGCCGGTAGCAGATGACGATGCTGATCAGCACCAGCACCAGGAACAGGTAGTAGTAGTTCGTCACCGACGGGATGTCCATGCCGAACAGCGAACTCTTCTTGCCCAGGTCGTAGTTGACGATCGGCAGCACCAGCGAGTCGATCTGCGACAAGCCCTTGGGGCCGTTGGTGATGTTCACCGGGTGGTCCAGGTTGTTCATGAACACGCGGATGATTTCGCCGAAGCCCAGGGTCACGATGGCCAGGTAGTCGCCGCGCAGGCGCAAGGTGGGCGCGCCCAGCAGCACACCGAAAAAGCCGGCGATGGCCGCGCCGAGCGGGATCACGACCCAGATCGGCGTGTGCATCCCGCCGGGGAACATGGCCGCAACGGCAGGAAAGGTGTCGAACAGGTGCGGGCTGGCGAGCAGGCCGAACATGTAGGCGCCGACCGCGTAGAACGCGACATAGCCCAGGTCCAGCAGGCCGGCGTAGCCGACCACGATGTTCAGGCCAAGCGCCAGCAGCACGTACAGCAGTGCCACGTCGATGATGCGCACCCAGGCGTTACCGAACTGCTGCGCGATCAACGGCAGGATCAGCAGGCCGATGCCGGCCAGGATGTAGGTGAGGGTCTTGTTGCTTTTCATGGTCTTGCCCTCTGCTCAAGCTCGATCCGCAACACGCTCGCCGAGCAGGCCCTGGGGCCGCAAGGTGAGCACGAGGATCAGCACGACAAACGCGAAGATGTCCTGGTAGTGGCTGCCCAGAACGCCGCCAGTCAGTGCGCCGATGTAGCCGGCGCCGAGCGCCTCGATCAAGCCCAGCAGCACCCCGCCGACCATCGCACCGGCCAGGTTGCCGATGCCGCCGAACACCGCCGCGGTGAACGCCTTCAAGCCCGGCAGGAAGCCCATGGTGTGCGAGGCCGAGCCGTAGTTGGCCACGTACATCACGCCGGCCAACGCCGCAAGTGCGGCGCCGATGATGAAGGTGGCCGAGATCACCATGTCGGGCCGCACGCCCATCAGGCCGGCCACTCTCGGGTTCTCGGCGGTGGCGCGCATCGCGCGGCCGAGTTTGGTGTAGTTCACCAGGTACATCAGCCCCGCCAGGGTGGCGGCGGTGAGCACGAGGATCAGGATCTGCACGGTGTTGATGACCGCGCCGAACACATGGAAAGGCTCCGACGGCAGCAGGATCGGGTACGACTTGATGGTCGGCTTCCAGATGATCATCGCCAGCGTCTGCAGCAGCAGGCTCATGCCCATCGCGGTGATCAGCGGCGCCAGACGCGGCGCGTTGCGCAGCGGCCGGTAGGCGATCTTCTCGATGCTGAAGTTGAGGACCGAGCACACCACGATGGCCGCGATCAGCGAGATCACCAGCAGCAGCCAGCCCGGCAGGCCCATGTCGGCCATCACGGTGACAACGGTCCAACTGGTCAACGCGCCCACCATCAGCACCTCGCCGTGCGCGAAGTTGATGAGGTTGATGATGCCGTAGACCATCGTGTAGCCCAGTGCGACCAGCGCATACACGCTGCCCAGCACCAGACCGTTGATGATCTGCTGGATGAAGGTATCCATCGGGGGTTCTCCTGCGTTGTCGGTATCGGGCCGCCGGGCGTCAGGGCTGAACGCCCGGTGCGGCTCCTCTTGTTCGTTCGGCACGTCGGGCCTGACCGCTCCGGTAGCAAGAAGCTGGCCACGCCATTCGCAACGCCCCCTGTCTCAGTCGATCGATCTTGTGTCGATGTGAACTACTTTGGTGCGGATTCTAGGTTCGGGCCCCGGGGCGAAAGCTCGGGGTTTTCAGGTGACCAGCGCGCGCCGACTTGGTCTAGCGGTCTTGGGCGGGCCGGCGCTGGGTGGCGGGCTTCGGTGGTCGCTTCGATGGCCGCTTCGTTCAGTGCCCTCAGCTCTTTCAGCCGTTCGCCGATGCGAATCTCCAGCCCACGCTCGACCGGTTCGTAAAAGCGCGGGGCCTTCAAGCCATCGGGCCAGTAGTTCTCGCCGGCCGCAAAGCCGCCGGCTTCGTCGTGCGCGTAGCGGTAGCCGCGGCCGTAGTCCAGGTCCTTCATCAACCGGGTCGGCGCATTGCGCAGGTGCAGCGGCACGGGGCGCGTGCCGTCTTGTTCGATGAATGCACGCACCGCCTTGTAGGCGCTGTAGACGGCGTTGCTCTTGGGCGCGATGGCCAGGTAGACCACCGCCTGCGCCAGGGTCAGCTCGCCCTCGGGCGAACCCAGGCGCTCGTAGGTCTGCGCGGCGTCGAGTGTCATGGCCAGCGCGCGCGGGTCGGCCAGGCCGATGTCTTCGCTGGCCATGCGCACCAGCCGGCGCGCGGCGTAGCGCGGGTCCACGCCGCCGTCGAGCATGCGCACGAACCAGTACAGCGCCGCATCGGGGTCGCTGCCGCGCACGGCCTTGTGCAGCGCCGAGATCGTGTCGTAGAACTGCTCGCCACCCTTGTCGTAGCGGCGCAGTTGTTCGCCGAGCGACTTTTCGAGTTGCGCTTCGTCGATCTGCGTCACGTCGCCGGCCATGCTGACCAGGTTCTCGAAGGCGTTGAGCAGGCGGCGGGCGTCGCCATCGGCATAGCCGATCAGGCGGCTGCGGGCGTTGTCGGTCAAGGTCGGCGCCTGCAGCAGGTCGGTGGCACGTTGCAGCAGGCCTCCAAGGTCGGCATCGCCCAGCGGCTTGAGCACATGCACGGTGGCGCGCGACAGCAAGGCCGAGTTGACTTCGAACGACGGGTTCTCGGTGGTTGCGCCGATGAAGGTGAACAGGCCGGACTCGACGTGCGGAAGGAAGGCGTCCTGCTGGGCCTTGTTGAAGCGGTGCACTTCGTCGACGAAGACCACCGTGCGGCGGCCGCTGCCTTGCGCGACCTTGGCGCGCTCGACCGCCTCGCGGATGTCCTTCACGCCGCCGAGCACCGCCGAAATGGCGATGAACTGGGCTGCGAACGAATGCGCGACCAGCAGCGCCAAGGTGGTCTTGCCCACACCCGGCGGGCCCCACAGGATCATCGAGTGCAGCCGGCCCGACTCGAACGCCGTGCGCAGCGGTTTGCCTGGGCCGAGCAGGTGCTGCTGGCCAATGACTTCATCGAGCGTGCGCGGCCTCAGGCGCTCGGCAAGCGGTGCGCCGGCGTCAGCGCCGGGCAGTTCGTCTTCGAGCGGCAGGTTCATCGTCGACATGCCGACGATTGTCGCAGCCGCCAACGGTGCGTCACCTGCGGACGCGGCGCGGCGCTACTGCTCGATCACGTCCGCGCCGGCTGGCGGCGTGAACTTGAAGCTGTCCGCAGGCAGGCTCGGGTTGGCCGCGAACTGGGTGAACTGCAGAAGCGACCGCTGGCCGAAACTGTCGACGATCTCGACCGCGGCAAGCTCCCTGCCCTTGAAGCCGATTCGCATCGATTGAAACGCGCCTTCCTTGGTGCGCGGCATGGCCTGCGCCCAGTCAAGGCCGTCTTTGGCAGGCAGCGCCGACAGGTCGAAATCCTTGTCGAGCGAACCCCCGGCCAGCAGCGCCGCGGGCGTGTTGCCGAGTGCGGCCGACAGCTTGCGCGAACTGGCCTGGTTCAGGTCGGTGTCGAAGATCCACACCTTCTGCCCATCGGCCACGATGAGCTGTTCGAAGGGCTTGAGGTAGGCAAAACGAAAACGGTTCGGGCGCGCGAATTCGAAGGTGCCGCTGGAGTTCTTCTTCTTCACGCCGTCGGGAGAGGTGACGACCTGCGTGAACGCGGCGCGGCCGGTCTTCACGTCGCGCACGAATTCTTTCAGGGTGTCGACGGCGTCGGCTTGCGCCACACCGCTGCACAACGCGAGCACACACGAACCGAGGAGCTTGATCATTCGCTGCGGGCCGGGACCATGATGTCGCGGTTTCCGTTGGTGGACATGGCCGATACGAGCCCGGATTTCTCCATTTGTTCCAACAGTCTGGCCGCGCGGTTGTAGCCGATGCGCAAATGGCGCTGCACCAGCGAGATCGACGCGCGCCGGTGCTGCAGCACCACGGCTACGGCTTGGTCGTACATCGCGTCGCTTTCGCCACCGGCGCCGGCGCTGCCGGCAAGGTCGGCGTCGCCACCTTCGCCATCGAGCGTGCCGCCTTCGAGAATGCCCTCGATGTAGTTCGGCTCGCCCTGGCTCTTGAGGTAAGCGACAACACGGTGCACCTCGTCGTCGCTGACGAACGCGCCGTGCACACGCACCGGAAAGCCGGTGCCCGAGGGCATGTAAAGCATGTCGCCCATGCCCAGCAGCGCTTCGGCGCCCATCTGGTCGAGGATCGTGCGCGAGTCGATCTTGCTGCTGACCTGGAAGGACAGGCGGGTCGGGATGTTGGCCTTGATCAGGCCGGTGATCACGTCGACGCTGGGCCGCTGCGTGGCCAGGATCAGGTGGATGCCTGAGGCGCGCGCCTTCTGCGCCAGCCGCGCGATCAGCTCCTCGATCTTCTTGCCCACGACCATCATCAGGTCGGCCAGTTCGTCGATCACGATCACGACGAAGGGCAGGCGCTCCAGCGGTTCGGGCGCTTCGGGTGTCAGGCTGAACGGGTTGGGCAGCTTCTCGCCACGCTCGGCGGCGTCCATCAGCTTCTTGTTGTAGCCGCTCAGGTTGCGCACGCCGAGCTTACTCATCAGCTTGTAGCGGCGCTCCATTTCGCCGACGCCCCAGTTGAGCGCGTTGGCGGCCTGTTTCATGTCGGTCACCACCGGGCAAAGCAAGTGAGGGATGCCTTCGTAGACGCTCATCTCAAGCATCTTCGGATCGATCAGGATCAGCCGAACGTCCCTTGCCTCGGCCTTGTAGAGCAGGCTCAGGATCATCGCGTTGATGCCCACCGACTTGCCGGCGCCGGTGGTGCCGGCCACCAGGCAGTGCGGCATCTTGGCCAGGTCGGCCACCACCGGGTTACCGACAATGTCTTTGCCCAGGCCGATGGTGAGTTGCGACGCGGCGTCGTTGTAAGCCTGCGAGCCGAGGATCTCCGACAGGCGGATCGTCTGGCGCTTCGGGTTGGGCAGCTCCAGCGCCATCGTCGTCTTGCCGGGGATCGTCTCGACCACGCGGATGCTGACCAGGCTGAGCGAGCGCGCCAGGTCCTTGGCCAGACCCACCACCTGCGCGCCCTTCACGCCGGTGGCCGGTTCGATCTCGTAGCGGGTGATCACCGGGCCCGGTGACGCCGCCACCACGCGCACATCCACGCCGAAGTCCTTCAGCTTCTTCTCGATCAGCCGTGAGGTCATCTCAAGGGTTTCCGGTGCCACCGATTCGATTCGGCCGGGTGATGCGTCGAGCAGATCGACCTGCGGGAGTTTGGTGTCCACCAGTTCGGTGAACAAGGGCTTCTGGCGCTCCTTCACCACCCGTGCGGACTTGGGCACTTCGAGCACCGGCGCCTGGATCACGATGGGCGGGTGCGAGTCTTGCCAGACGTGGTCTTCATCGGAAGCTTCCAGTTCGCGCTCGCGGAGCGCCTGTTCGCCCAGGCGCAGGTCTTCGGCACGTTCGATGCGCTCGACGCGGCGCTCACGCCGGGTCTCTATCCACGCGCCGATGTTTTCGGCCACGCGCAACCACGAGAACCGGAACGCCATCGACACACCGGCCACCAGCGCGGCGATCCAGAGCACGCCCGAGCCGGCGAAACCCAGCAACTGCATGCTCAGGGTTCCCAGGCTGAACCCGAGTGCGCCACCGGCATGCCCGCCCGCCACACGCGACTCCCACTGGTACAGGCGGGTCCATTCGAGCGAGGCGCTGGCTGCCAGCAACAGCACGAGGCCGATCCAGAACAGGCTGCGCGGCAAGCCATGCCGGCGCGGGGTGGCCTCGCCGCGCAGCGCGGCGGCGAAACGCGACAGCCAGGCGCGCAGCGCCGCCAGCACCGCCCACCAGACCGAATAGCCGAACACGAAGTACGCCAGGTCCGAGAACCACGCACCTGCCAGGCCCGCCTTGTTCAGCGGGGCCGACGCGAGGCCCGAAGTCGAGAACGCAGCGTCAAGGGAGTTGTGGGTGGCCAAGGCCAGCACCGCGAGCAACCACAGCACGGCACTCACCACCAAGCCGAGTTGGGTGCGCCAGCTTGCCGGCGTAGGGCTGGCCGCCCCATCGCCGGGCGGTGTTTCGCGCCGGGATGCACCAGCCGATCCGGAGCCGTGCTGAGGCGACGATTCGGACCGCAATGAACCGAGGGGAAAAGTCATCTGCGGATTGTCGCCGAGCACGCACGCCCGGGGGCCGCAGACATCAGTTGGCCAGGTCCTTGATGACGACCGAGCCGTTTTCCTGTGTCTGGACCATGCCGCGCTCTTCCAGGTCTTTCATCACGCGGCTGACCATCTCGCGCGACGCGCCGACGATCTTGGCCAGGTCCTGGCGCGACACCTTGTTGCGGATGATGCGCTGGTCACCGTCGGTTTCGGCCATCTCCAACAGGGTGCGGGCGACGCGCCCGTACACGTCGAGCAACGCGAGCGACTCGATCTGGCGGTCGGCACTGCGCAGGCGCTGCACCAGGCCGCGCATGATCGCGTACGACAGGCTTGAGTTCTCGGGCAGGCAGCGCGCGAACTCGGCGCGGCCCAGGATCAGCATGTCGGTCTGCACCTCCGCCCGCACGGTGGCCGAGTGCGGTTCGTTGTCGATCAGGCTCATCTCGCCGACGTAGTCACCCGGCTGCAGCACCGCCAGAATCACCTCGCGACCGCGGGAGTCGGCGGTCAGCACGCGGGCGCGGCCTGTCAGCAGGATGAACAAGGCGTTCGACTTCTTTCCGAACTCCACAACAATCTCGCTGCGCCGGAACCGCCGCTTGACCACCGCGTCAGCGATGCCTTGGGCCTGGTCGTTGGTCAGCAGGGAAAACAACGGCACGCGTCGGATCAGGTCCAGGTTGGAAAGCATCGCCATACAGATTTGCCTTTCGTGTTGTCGGTATTGTTGATTTGGTACGCAATTGTCTCGCAGCAACCGCGAAGTTCTCACGTTTTCCGCAAACTGGCAACTGTCGCTGATGGAACGCCGATGGAAGCTGCCGCAAGGCCCGGCTCGCGCAACCGCAATGCGCGATCGGTCGCTCCATCGGCCGGCCGAGCGCACGCCTTGCTTCCCAGCCGCCGGAAATGGCTATAATCGTTGACTTTGCGAAATGTCGCACCGAGCGGGCCAGCACCCAGCTGCACTGAGTTGCAACAAGCGGGCCGATGTGGATCAGCGATCCTGAAACAAGAATTCAACGGAGAAGCGTCATGGCACGCGTCTGTCAAGTCACGGGCAAGCGCCCGATGGTGGGGAACAATGTTTCCCACGCCAATAATCGAACCAAGCGTCGCTTCCTGCCCAACCTGCAGTACCGCCGCTTCTGGGTCGAGGCCGAGAACCGCTGGGTGCGCCTGCGCATCACCAACGCGGCCTTGCGCCTGATCGACAAGGTGGGCATCGAGCAAGTCCTGGCCGACCTGCGCGCCCGCGGCGAAGTCTGAACCAAGGAGCACACGCCATGGCAAAAGGTGGACGCGAAAAAATCAAGCTGCAGTCGTCTGCAGGCACCGGTCACTTCTACACGACCGACAAGAACAAGAAGACGACGCCCGAGAAGATCGAAATCATGAAGTTCGATCCGAAGGCTCGCAAGCACGTGATGTACAAGGAAACCAAGTTGAAGTGATTCGACCCGGTTTCGAAATCACCCGCCCAGCGCAAGCCCGGCGGGTTTTTCCTTGACCGGATGGGGGGCCCACGGCGCAACAAAAAAAGCGCCCTGCGAGGGCGCTTAGAGGGGCAAGCCGCGCAGCGAATCAAGCGCGCGCCGCCCTCAGTTTGAGCGAGAACTCGGCCAGCGCAGCGATGCCGCTCTCTTCGGCTTTCTTGCACCAGGCTTGAAGGTCGGCCACCAGTTGTTCGGCCGACACGTTGGTGCGGGTCCAGAGCTGGCGCAACTCTTCGCGCATTGTCACCAGCTTGTGCAGACCGGGACTTTGGGCGCAGGCATTGGCCACCTGGGCCTTGACGCTGAGCGGAATCTTGTCTTCGTCGCGGTGCAACCAGCGGTTGGCCAGGTGCATTTCTTTCCACTTGGCCGTGTTCTCCGCGCCCTCGGCCTTCAGCCGTTCGAGCTCGGCGCGGCAGGCGCTGCGCAGGTGCGCAGCGTACTTGGCCATGACTTCGTAGCGATTCGCGATGATCGCCTCCAGGGTCTGGGAGTCAGCCACCGGGCGGATATCGCCGAGCCGCAGCGCCGGCGGCGTTTTGCGTACGGTGGCCAAGCCCATCAACTCCAGGCCGCGGATGTACATCCAGCCAATGTCGAATTCGTAGGGCTTGACCGACAGCTTCGCCGAGGTCGGGTAGGTGTGGTGGTTGTTGTGCAACTCCTCGCCGCCGATGATGATGCCCCAGGGAGAGATGTTGGTCGACGCGTCGGGCGCCTCGAAATTGCGGTAGCCCCACCAGTGGCCCAGGCCATTGATAATGCCTGCCGCAGTGATCGGAATCCAGGCCATTTGAACCGCCCACACCGCCGCGCCGATCGCGCCGAACAGCATCAGGTCGATCGCCAGCATCACGCCGACACCCTGCCAGCTGTAACGCGAGTACAGGTTGCGCTCGAGCCAGTCGTCGGGCGTGCCGCGGCCGTACTTGTCGAGCGTTTCGAGGTTCTTGGTCTCCGCGCGGTACAACTCGGCGCCGGTCAGCAGCACGGTCTTGATGCCATGCGTCTGCGGGCTGTGCGGATCATCGGCCGTTTCGCACTTGGCGTGGTGCTTGCGGTGGACAGCGACCCACTCCTTGGTGACCTGGCCAGTGCTAAGCCACAGCCACAGGCGGAAGAAGTGCGACGGGATCGGATGCAGGTCGAGCGCCCGGTGCGCCTGGGCACGGTGCAAGAAGATGGTGACGGAGGCAATCGTGATGTGGGTCGCCACCAGCGCGACCAGCACCACCTGCCACCAGGTGGTTTCGATCAAGCCGTGAGCGAGCCATTCAACCAAGCTGTCAAGGACCGTCGTCAGTGCTTCCATTCACTTGCCTTTTAGGGATCTGTTTGTGGACCGTTTGTCTCGGCACCAATTGTAAGCCGCACCCCTGCACCGCCGGACAAAATCTTCCATCGGGTGCCCCGCGCATCACAGGAATATGGCGACAAATACCACCCGTTCAACGCCGTTCCCAGACTGCCGCGAAAAATGCATCAGTTCCGTGGCGATGTGGCCACAGCCTCAGGAAGTCCCCGCGTACCAAGCTGGATGCCTCGCCGACGTGCGCGCGCGTCAGCACTTCTTCCGCTGGAAGCGGGTTGAAGGCCTGCTTTTCTGCCTCGGTGAAGGCCAGCGCGATGGCCTCGTTTTCTTCTTCCAGCAGGCTGCAGGTGGCATATACCAACCGCCCGCCGGGTTTGAGCAGGCGCGCTGCGCTGCCCAGGATCGCCGCCTGCTTGAGCTTCAACTCGTCCACCGAGGCCGGCGACTGGCGCCACTTCATGTCGGGGTTGCGGCGCAAGGTGCCCAGGCCCGAGCACGGCGCGTCCACCAGCACCCGATCGATCTTGCCGGCCAAGCGCTTGATGCGATCGTCACGCTCGTGCGCAATCTGCACCGGGTAGACGTTGGACAAACCGCTGCGCGCCAGGCGCGGCTTCAGTGCTGCCAGGCGGTGACCCGAGATGTCGAAGGCATACAGCCGCCCGGTGTTGCGCATGGCCGCGCCGAGCGCCAAGGTCTTGCCACCGGCGCCGACGCAAAAGTCCACCACCATCTCGCCGCGCTTCGCGTCGGTCAGCAGCGCGAGCAACTGGCTGCCTTCGTCCTGCACCTCCACATCGCCGCGCATGAACACGTCGAGCTTGTGCAGCGCCGGCTTGCCCTGCACGCGCAGGCCCCAGGGCGAGTACGGCGTCGGCACCGCCTCGATGCCCTCGGCCTTGAACGCGGCCTGCACATCGTCACGCTTGGCTTTGAAGGTGTTCACGCGCAGATCCAGCGGCGCGGCGCTGTTCAAGCTGTCGATCAGCGGCCAGAACTGATCGCCCATCGCCGGGAGCAGCCGCTCGGCCAGCCACTCGGGCAGGTTGTGACGCAGCTTGTCGGGCAAGGCGCTTCGGTCCACCGCGGAGACCCGAACCAGCCACTGCTGCTCGGCTTCGCTCAGCGCAGCGCGCAGAAAACCTTCGTTGCCGTTCCAACCGAGGATCGCCAGGCGGCGTTCCATTTCGCCTTTGCCCGACTGCGCCAGGTGCTGGAACAGCAAGCGCTGGCGCAGCACCGCGTAGGTGGTTTCAGCCAGGGTGTGGCGTTCGCGCACGCCGAGCGCACGCTGCTGGCGGAAGAAGTCGGACACGACGTTGTCGGCCGGCTGTTGGAATTGCAGCACGCGGTGCAGCAGTTCGGTCGAAAGTTCAAGCAAGGCGTTGGGGTGCATTGCGCGATTATCCTGGGCGCATGAAACCGCCCACTTCGCCCCCCGAGCCGCCATGAAGCACCTGACCCGGCACGTGCGCGCGCGGCCGCGCATGTTCGTGGCCGTGGCCGCGGGCATCGCCGCCGCACTGGCGCTGCCGGGCACACCCAGCCTGGTAACCCGCTCGCTGCTGGGCTGGAACGTGGGCGTGTGGCTCTACCTGGTGTTGATCGTCTGGCTGATGATGCATGCCGACCACGCACGGCTGCGGCGCATTGCCACCGCCCACGCCGAAGGGGCGCTGACGGTTCTGGCGATCGTCACCGTGGCCGCCATCGTGAGCCTGGGCGCCACCGTGTTCGAGTTGTCCGCCGCCAAGGGCAAAGAGACAAGCTACGCGTTGCCCCACCTGTTGTTCGCGCTGAGCACCGTGGCGGGCTCCTGGCTGCTGGTGCCGACGATGTTCGCGCTCAACTACGCCAGTCTCTACTATCAGGGCGACAACGACGCACGTGGCTCCGGCCTGCAATTCCCGTCTGACGGGGCCGACTTCAAGCCAGACTACGGGGACTTCCTGTACTTCTCGTTCACGATCGCCGTGGCGTCGCAGACGGCCGATGTCGCCGTCTCGACCCGGGCGATGCGGCGGCTGGTGCTGCTGCAGTCGGTGCTGTCGTTCGTATTCAACACCACCATTCTGGCGTTCACGATCAACATCGCTGCGAGCCTGATCTGAGCCTCAAGGCAGCAGTTGTGATGCGCCGGTTCGGTGGGTGACCACGCCGCCGTTCACCTGCAGCAGATCGGCCACCAGCCAGCCCACCGCGAGCGGGTAGAGGCGGTGCTCGGCGGCGACCACACGGTCGGACAGCGTCGTTTCGGTGTCCCCCGGCAGCACCGGCACCACAGCCTGCGCAATGATCGGCCCGTGGTCGAGTTCGGGCGTCACGAAGTGCACCGTCGCACCGCTCAGCTTGCAACCGGCCTGCAGCACGCGGCGATGGGTGTGCAGCCCGGCAAAGGCCGGCAGCAGCGACGGGTGCACGTTGACCATCCTGCCCTCGAAACGGCGCACGAAGGCCGGCGTCAGAATGCGCATGAAGCCGGCCAGCACCAGCAGGTCGGGGGCGTGGGCGTCGATGGTGTCGGCCAGGCTCATGTCGAAGGCGTCGCGCGATTCGAACCCCTGGTGATCGACGACCGCGGTGGCGATGCCCTGCGACTCGGCGAACGCCAGCCCGGCCGCGCCTGCGCGGTTGCTGATCACGGCCGCAATGCGCGCGTCCCATCCCTGTTCGCCGCAGGCCTGAACGATGGCCAGCATGTTGGAGCCGCGGCCAGAGATCAGGATCACGATGTTCTTCATGCGGGCCGCAGTGTATCGGCGCTGTCGCCGCACAAGCCCACCCTACAATTCGCGCCATGAAACAACGCGTTCTCTCCGGCATGCGCCCCACCGGCGCACTGCACCTCGGCCACTACCACGGCGCCTTGAAGAACTGGGTGCGGCTGCAGGCCGACTACGACTGCTTCTATTTCGTGGCCGACCTGCATGCGCTGACCACGCACTACGAAGACCGCCAGGTGATCGAGAAGCACGTCTACGACATGGTGATCGACTGGCTCGCCGCCGGGCTCGACCCCGAAACCTGCACGATCTTCCTGCAAAGCCGCCTGCCCGAACATTCGGAGTTGTTCACCTTGCTGGCCATGGGCACGCCGCTGGGCTGGCTCGAGCGCGTGCCGACGTACAAGGACCAGATGGAAAAGCTGAAGGACCGCGATCTCGCGACCTACGGCTTCCTAGGCTACCCGCTGCTGCAGGCGGCCGACATCCTGATTTACAAGGCCGCGTTCGTGCCGGTGGGCGAAGACCAGGCCTCCCACGTGGAGCTCACGCGCGAAGTGGCGCGCCGCTTCAACCACCTGTACGGCCGCTCGGCCGACTTCGACGCCAAGGTGGCCGCGGCGTTGGTGAAGTTGGGCAAGGATGACGCGCGCTACTTCGAGAAGCAGCGGCGCGACTTCCAACAGGCCGGCACGGCCGAAGCGCTGGCCAAGGGCGAGTCCATCGTCGCCAAGACGGCAGGCCCGCAAAGCAAGGCCAGCAACTGGAGCGCCGAAGACAGCGAACTGCTGCTCGCCCATCTGCATGGCACCGGCCGGAGCGTGCTGCACGAGCCGCAGGCGCTGCACACCGAAGTGCGCAAGCTGCCGGGACTGGACGGCGAGAAGATGAGCAAGAGCTACGGCAACTTCATTGCCATGCGCGAGGAACCCGCCGAGGTCGAACGCAAGGTCAACCGCATGCCGACCGACCCGCAGCGCGTGCGCCGCACCGACCCCGGCAACCCCGAGCGCTGCCCGGTGTGGCAGTTCCACCAGGTGTACTCAGACGCCCCCACCAAGGAGTGGGTGGTCAAGGGCTGCACGACCGCCGGCATCGGCTGCCTGGAGTGCAAGCAGCCGGTGATCGAGGCCATCAAGCGCGAACAGCAACCCTGGCGCGAGCGCGCCGAGGCCTACCTGACGAACCCCAAGCAGGTGCACTGGATCGTCGAGGTCGGCACCGAGCGTGCGCGCACCGTGGCGCGCGAGACCATGCGCGGGGTGCGGGATGCGATGGGGTTGAACTACTGAGGTCGGCAGCCGGCGACGAGTCGGTTCAGACGATGCAGGCCGTGACGACGACCTCGATCTTCCATTCGGGCTTGGCCAGCTTCGCCTGAACCGTGGCACGCGGCGGCGCGTCGCCGGGCGCGACCCAGTCGTCCCAGACGTCGTTCATGCCGGCAAAGTCGGCTATATCGGCCAGGTAGATCTGGCACATCAGGATGTGCGCACGGTCGGTGCCGGCCTCGGTGAGCAGCTTGTCGACCATCGCCAGCACCTGCTTGGTCTGGCCACGGATGTCCTGCGTGGCGTCGCTGGCCACCTGGCCGGCGAGGTAGATGGTGCCGTTGAAGATTGCCATCTCCGACAGGCGGTCGCCCACGTGAAAGCGGTGCAGGCCGTGGCTCAGGTTCATGGTTTGGCTCCGTGTTTGGGGTGGTGTTTGTGGTCGTGCTTGTGATCGTGTTTGTGGCCGTGTTTGTCGTGCGCATGTGAGTGCGCGTGCGGATGAGCCTGCGCCGCCGAAGCAGCCGCCGCGCCTTGCGCCTTCTGCCCCAACTTGCTCTCGGTCCCGTTCAGCAGCTTCTGGATGTTCGCCGCATGGCGCCACACCAGCAGCAAGCCCATCACGGTGACGGCGATCGCAACCGGCCCGCCGCCCCAGATCAGCAACTGGTAGAACGGCGCGAACACCGCCGACACCAGCGCCGCCAGCGACGAGTAGCGGAAGAAGAACGCGATCACGATCCAGGTTGCCAAGGTCGCCAGCCCGAGCCACGGGTTGATGCCCAGCAGCACACCCGCCGCGGTGGCCACGCCCTTGCCGCCGGCAAATTTGAAGAACACCGGCCACAGGTGACCGAGGAAGGCGGCCAGCCCGACCATGGCCAGCGTGCCCTCGCCGAGCCCGAAGCGCGCCCCGAACTGGCTCACCAGGAACACCGGCACGAAGCCTTTCAGCGCATCCAGCAGCAAGGTCAGGACGGCCGCCGTCTTGTTGCCCGAGCGCAGCACGTTGGTCGCGCCGGGGTTGCCCGAGCCGTAGGTGCGCGGGTCGTTCAAGCCCATCACGCGGCTCACGATCACGGCGAACGACAGCGAGCCGATCAGGTAGGCGGCCAGGGTGGCGGCGGCGGGGTAGAGAGTCTCCATGTTGTGTGCGCGGGTGCGGCCCCGCGAGTGGTTTGGCGACATTTTGCGCCCGACGGCACAAGCCTCCCATCATTCACAAGTGCGCTCACAACGCGCAGTTCACCACCTCCGCACGGAGAAGGCGGACCAGCACCTCGGGCGGCAGCTCGACCAGGAAGCCGCGCCGCCCGCCGTTGATGCAGATACGCGGCAGCGCCAGCACGCTCTCCTCCACCCACACCGGCATGGCCTTGCGCGTGCCGAACGGCGAGGTGCCGCCGACCAGAAAGCCGCTGTGGCGCTGCGCCACATCGGGCGAACACGGCTCCACCGACTTGGCGCCGATCTGGCGCGCCAGGTTCTTGGTGCTCACCGTCTTGTCGCCATGCATCAGCACGATCAGCGGCTGGGCGCGCTCGTCCTGCATCACCAGCGTCTTGATGACCTCGTGCTCGGGCACACCCAGCTGGCTGGCCGACTCGGCTGTGCCGCCATGTTCGACGTAGTCGTACACGTGCTCGGTGAAGCTCACGCCGTGGCGGCGCAAGAACTGCGTGGCCGGGGTTTCGCTGACGTGTACAGACTTCTTCGCCATCGCCCGATCTGACCAGCCTACTGCGCCGGGTCGCGGTGCAACCAGCGGATCGCGTCGATCTGTGCCAGCAACTCGGGCGCCAGGGTCGTGCCCCAGGCGTCCAGGTCTTCGTCGAGCTGCGCCTTCGTCGTCACGCCGATGATCGTGCTGGCCACGCGCCAACTGGTGTAGCAGAAGGCCAGCGCCATCTTGGTCGGCGTCAGGCCATGCTGGGCTGCCAGCGCGTTGTACTGGCGCGCCGCGGCCAGCGGTTCCGGCCGGCCCCAGCGCTGCTTGCGCACCGAATCGATCAGGCCCAGCCGGCCGATCGGGCCGGCGGCTTCGAAGCCGGTCACGTCGTACTTGCCGCTCAGCGCACCAAAGCCCAGCGGGGAATACGCCATTAGCGCCACACCGGTGCGGTGCATCACTTCATCGAGCCCGTTGTCGACCAGCCGGTTTACGAGCGCGTACGGGTTCTGCACCGTCACCACGCGCGGCAGGCCGTGCTGTTCGGCCAGACGCACGAACTCAGCTACGCCCCACGGCGTTTCGTTCGACAGGCCGATGTGGCGCACCTTGCCCGCCTTCACCAGCCCCGCCAGCGCTTCGAGCTGGGCATGGATGGAGGTGAATTCGCGGTCCTTGGCCGGGTCGAAATAGACCGCGCCGAACATCGGCACGTTGCGGTTCGGCCAGTGGATCTGGTAGAGGTCGATGACCTCGGTGCGCAGGCGCTTCAGGCTGTCGTCGCAAGCCTGCACGAAGTCGGCCGGCGTGACGTTGGCGCTTCCGTTGCGCACCCAGTCCATGCCGCGCGCCGGGCCGGCGATCTTGGTCGCCAGCACCAGCTTGGCGCGCGCGCCGGGGCGGCTGGCGAACCAGTTGCCGATGATGCGTTCGGTGGCGCCGAAGGTCTCGCGGCGCGCCGGCACCGAGTACATCTCGGCGGTGTCGATGAAGTTCACGCCGCGTTCGACCGCGTGGTCGAGGATCGCGTGCGCCGCGGCTTCGCCGACCTGCTCGCCGAAGGTCATCGTGCCCAGGCAGATGGGGGTCACGCGCAGGTCGCTGCGGCCGAGTGTGATGAGGGGGAGTGTGTTCATGGGCCGGCAGTCTAGCCTCGTCATCGGCGGCGTGCATTCGTCGTGTACGCTGTGCCGGTTTTGCGGCCGTTGCCGCAGTGGAGCCTGCATGCTCGCAAGCCGCGTTCTCGTTGCCCTTGTCCTGTGTCTGTTCAGCCACCTTGCAACGGCCCAGGTCGCCGACCCGTGGAAAGACTGGCACAGCGCCGACACCGCGCACTTCCGCATTCACTACCGCGTGGAGCACCGCGTGCAGGCCGAGCGCGCCGCGTGTGCCGCCGAACGCGCCTACCCGCGCATCACGCAACTGCTGAAATGGGAGCCGCGCGGGCGCACCGAGATCGTGCTGTTCAACGAGTACGACCTGCCCAACGGCTATGCCACGCCGCTGCCCTATAACGTGATCGGCGTGTTCCTGGCGCCGCCCGACGACGCCGAGTTGCTCGACAACTCCGACTGGCTGGACCTGCTGCTGACGCACGAGTTCACGCACGCCGTGCACCTGGACAAGGTGCGCTCGACCCCCGGCGTGCTGCAGACGATCTTCGGTCGCGTGCCGTGGTTCTTTCCGAACGTGTTCCAGCCCGGCTGGGCGATCGAGGGCCTGGCGGTCAACACCGAAAGCGACGTCGCCAGCGGCCGCGGCCGGCTGCGCGGCCCGGTCTTCGAGGCCTGGCTGCGCGCGCAGGCGCCGAAAGGCTTCCCGTCACTGGCCGAGCTGAACGCCGACGGCCGCACCCTGCCGGTCAACAAGGCCTATCTGTACGGCGCCTACTTCTACGATTTTCTGGGCCGGCGTTACGGGCCGGACGCAATCTTCAAGTACGTCGAGCAGTACAGCGGCAACATCGTGCCGCGCCTGCACAGCAACCCGCGCGAGATCACCGGCAAAACGCTGGACCTGCTGTGGGACGAGTTCCTGATCGACCTGCGCCAACGCGTCGGCGAGCGCAGCGATGCGCTGCGCCGCCAGCCCGAGGCCATCGGCCACCGGTTGATCGGCCCGCTGTTCGAAATCGGCTCGGTCGCCGCGTTGCCCGACGGCGCGGCACTGGCCGTGCTCGACGATGGGCTGGGTGCGACCGAACTGGTCAAGCTGGGAGCCGATGGCACACGCAGCGTGCTGACCCGGGTCCACTCGGGCACCCACATCGACGTGGCCCCGAACGGCCGCGTGCTGCTCGCGCAGGCGGATGTGTGCAACAGCCGCTACCTCGCTTACGACCTGTACCGCCTGGAAGCCGACAACAGCAAGACTCAGCTGACCTCGTGCGCGCGCCTGCGCCGTGCGGTGCAGGCCGGCGAGGCCATCGCCGCGCTGCACCAGGACGGCGGGCGCACCCGGCTGCTGCTGCTGGATGGCGCGGGCCGCGAGCAACGTGTGCTGCTGGCGCCGCCGCCGGATACCGACCTGATCGACCTGGCTGCCGCGCCCGATGGCAACAGCATCAGCGTGATCGTCAAGCGACAAGGCGCCTGGCAGGTGCAGCAGATCGACCTGGGCCGCAACGACGGACCGCCGCGCGTGCTGTTCAGCCACAACGCGCCGTTGCACAGCCTGCGCCATGGCCCGGCAGGGCTGGAGTTCATCGCCGTCAGCGACGGCGTCTACAACGTCTGGCGGCTCGACGGCGAGGCACTCGTGCGGCTGACCCACAGCCACACCAGCGTGGTGGCGCAGGCCGGCACGCGGGCCGACGGCGCGTTGTGGTTGAGCGTGATCGCTGCCGACGGTTACGAGCTGCGCCGGCTGGCCGGTGCTGCGCCGCTGCAGCGCGTGGCAGTGCGCGGTGGCCCGGCGCTGGGGGGTGCGCCCGAATCTGCATCTGCAACCGCCGCGGCCAGCACTGAGGGCGGCCTGTCCGAAGGCCGCGGCTACCTGGCGCTGCGTTCGCTCTACCCGCGCTCGTGGCTACCGGCCATCACGTTCGACCGCGGGCTGCAGGCCTTCGGCGCCAGCACCTTCGGCGCCGACGCGCTGGGCTGGCACCAGTACGCCGCCGCCGTGCAATGGGAAACCACGCAACACGAATTGCTGGGCAGCGTCGAATACCTGTTCATCGGCCAGCATCACCTGGCGCTGCAACGCGGCCTGACGGCCAAGGCCTGGGTCGATGACGGCGACGGCGGCGAACGCACCACCGTGTACGAGCGCCACACCCAGGCGCAGTGGCTCAGCGCCTTCCCGCTGATCAAGCGCGACCGCGCGCTGATCTTCGGCATCGGCGCCGCGCTGGACCGTGTCGACAACGTGCTCGTCGACACCGCCACCACCACCCGCCCGCGCGACGAACGGCTCGCGGCTGCGGTGGTCGAGTTCGACACCAGCGCCGGCAACTGGTGGAGCGAAGGCAACAACCGCGGCCAGCGCAGCAGCCTGCTGTACGAGACCTACAAGCCGTTCGCGAGAAACGACGGTGCCGCCGGCACCGGCTACGACGGCGAGGTGCTGCGCCTGGACCTGCGCGGCTTCGTGCCGCTGGGCCGCAGCGTGCTCGCGCTGCGCCACACCGAAGCACGCGCGCGTGGCCGCACCGAGCCGTTCCAGCTCGGTGGTGCGACCGACGCGCAGCTTCAACTCGGCCTGGCGCTGAACGACCGCGAGATCGCCCTGCGCGGCTACCGCGGCGACGAGGCAGTGCTGCGCGGCACCGATGCACGCGTGACCAGCATCGAACTCCGTACCCCGCTGGCCGACATCGACCGCCACTTCATGAGCCCGCCGCTGGGCATCAACCGCCTGTCGGCCACGGCGTTCTTCGACATCGGCGGCGCCTGGACCGACGGCAGCCGCCCGCTGCACTACCAGCGCGGCATCGGCGTGGAACTGCTCGGCGAAGTGAAGCTGCTTTACGCGCTGGGCCTGCACCTGCGCGTCGGCGTGGCCCGCGGTCTCGACGAACCGAAAGGCACGCGCGGCTACCTGAGCCTGGGGCGGCCGTTCTGAGCCAGAGGCGCACGGCTGCAGTTCCGGCCCGAATCGCCTGACGCGTCACCGTGAACGCGCCGGGGAGGATCGCTGGGGTTCTGTGCGTGCTGCTGTTGCACGTCGGCTTGCTGTGGCTGCTGAACGAGGCGCGAACCGGCCGGCCTGAGCCTCCGTCGACAACCGACCATCGCGTGACGGTCCGCACGGTGCCGGCTGCGCCATCGCCTGGGCCACTGCCTGCGCTTCTGCCTTCACCACCGCCTGCGCCGATCACGGCGGCTGCAAAGCCTGCGCCGAACGCCGCCGCGGCGCTGCCGGTTACGCGGCGTGCCACGCCCAGCGCGTCACGGCCGGCGGTGCCCGGCGTGGCCGCGCCGCCGACGGTAGACCCTGCAAGCTCTGCCAATGTCGAGCCTGAAACACCCACTGCGCCGACCATCGCTTCCCTGCCGCCGACACAGCCCGCAAGCGCTGCAGCCCTGATCGGCTCCCTTCTCGACACCGACGCAACCCGCCGCGCCATACGCGCCAGCGCGCGTGCACCGTCGCTGGCCGAACGCGCGGCGTCGGCCAGCAGCGAGCCTGCCCCGCTGTCGACGCCGGACCGCATGGCGCAGTCCGTCGCCCGCAGCGCAAAAGGCGACTGCGCGAAGGGCGAATACCTGGGCGGTGGCATAGGCCTGCTTAGCCTGCCCTTCCTCGCCGCCGCGGCGCTGCGCGAACAGTGCGCGCGCTGACGGCTTGTTCGGCAACAGATTGTTCGACAGCAGACTCAGCGCCGCGCGCGTTCCTCTTCCTGGAGCCGCAGCACGCGCCGCTGCACCTTGCCGGTCGTCGTCATCGGCAGCGCAGCGATGAACTCGATCTCCTTCGGGTACTCGTACGGCGCGAGCTTGCCGCGCACGTGGCGCTGCAATTCGTCCACCAATTCCGGCGACGGCTCGAAACCGGCAGCCAGCACGACATAGGCCTTGACTACGGCGCCGCGTTCGGCGTCCGGCTTGGGCACCACCGCGGCGTTGGCGACCGCGGCGTGCTTGACGAGGCAGTTCTCGATCTCGCTCGGGCCGATGCGATAGCCGGCCGCCTTGAACATGTCGTCGCTGCGGCCCTGGTACCAGAGGTAGCCGTCTTCGTCCATCACAGCCATGTCGCCGGTGCGGCACCAGCTGTCCTCCATCGCGCCTGTGTACTTGGCCGAAGTGGCCGCGTCGTTCTTCCAGTAGCCGAGGAAGAACACCGGGTCGGGGTGGCCGTGCACGTCGCGCCGGTGCACCGCCACGTCGCCGGGCGTGCCGCGCGGGCATTCGCGGCCGTCGTCGTCGATCACGCAGACGCGGTGGCCCGGGTAGGCGCGGCCCATGCTGCCGGCGCGCGCCGGCCAGCGCACGGCGCAGTTGCCGACGATGTAGTTGATCTCGGTCTGGCCGAACATCTCGTTGACGGTCACGCCGAGCTCGTCGCGGCAGTACGCAAACACCGCGTCACCGACCGCCTCGCCGGCGCTCATGATCGCGCGCAGCTGCAGCCGGTAGCGCTCGCGCGGGTGCGGCACCGCCTTCATCATCGCCTTCAATGCGGTCGGGAACAGGAAGCTGTGCGTCACGCGGTAGCGCTGGAGCAGCTCGAACGCGCGCTCGGGCGCAAAGCGGCCCTGGTAGGCGACGATGGTCTTGCCGAAATAGAGCGTGGGCAGCAAGGCGTCCATCAAGCCCCCGGTCCAAGCCCAATCTGCCGGGGACCAGAACACAGGCTCATCTCCGTCGCCGCCAACTTCGGGAAACCAGTTCTGGCTGCAGACGAACCCGGTCAGGTTGCCGATCAGTGCGCGGTGCGGGATCAGCGCGCCCTTGGGCGGGCCGGTGGTGCCGCTGGTGTAGATCAGCACGGCGGCATCGTCGGCGCTGGTTGGCACCGCGTCGAACGTGTCGGGCTCGGGCGCCAGCGCCGCGAGCCAATCGACATCGCCCTGCCCGGCCGCACCACCCACCGCCATCACGGTGGCCAGCCCCGGGCAGGCCGGCCGCGCTGCCAGCACATTGGCAATGCCGCCTTCGTCGACCAGCGCGACACTCGCTTCGCTGTGTTTGAGCCGGTACTCCAGCGCATCGGGGCCGAACAGCATCGACAGCGGCATCGCCACCGCGCCGAGCTGGTAGATCGCGATGTGCGCCACCGCGGTCTCGAAGCGCTGCGGCAGCACCAGCGCGACGCGGTCGCCGCGCTGCACGCCGAGCTTTCGAAGCGCGTGCGACAGGCGGTTCGCGTCGCGCTGCAATTCGCCATAGCCCAGCGCCGCGGTCGCGCCGTCTTCATGCTCGTGGCGGATCGCGATCGCGTCGGGCGTGTCAAGCGCCCAGCGTGCGCAGCACACCTCGGCGATGTTGAATTGCGCCGGCACCGCCCAGCGGAAATCGCGGTGCAGTTCGGCGTGCTGGTCTTGCGTCATCGCGGGGCGGCCGCGCCGAACGATTGCAAGGCCTCGCCCGCCACGCGGCAGATGTGCCACTCCGTCATCACGGTCGCGCCCATGCGCCGGTAGAAGCGGATCGCGTTCTGATTCCAGTCGAGCACGCTCCACTCGAAGCGGCCGTAGTCGCGCTGCACCGCCAGCCGCGCCAGGTGCGTCAGCAGCGCCTCGCCGATGCCCTGGCCGCGGCGGGCCGGCTTGACGTACAGGTCTTCAAGGTACAGGCCGGGCTGGGCCAGGAAGGTCGAGAAGTTGGTGAAGAACAAGGCGAAACCGACTACCTCACCCGCGACCTCACCCGCGACCTCGCCGGCCCCCTCGCCCGTCGCCTCGACCACCACCGCTTCGGCCGCCGGCCGCGCGCCGAACAGCTGCGGATGCAGCTTGTCCGGCGTGACCTTCAGCAGGTGGGTCAGGTTCTCAAACTCTGCCAGTTCGGTGATCAGGCCGACGATGGCCGGCACGTCGCGCGGTTCGGCAGGGCGCAGTTTGAAGGGGGTGCTCATCGCGGCATTCTGGCACCCGGCCGGCGGCCAACGCCCTCGTGAAAGCCCGCTGTTGAACGCTGTCGAGGGCTGTCGCATCGCCGACAGCGCAACCCCGGGCCGGCGCGTACAGTGCCGCCATGACCGACACCACGACCACCGCCTACACCGCCCGCCGCACCCCCCTGAGCCGGTTCGTCACCTTGCGCGGCTTGCGCTACCACGTGCTGCAGTGGGGCGATGCGAGCATGGTCACGCCCGAGCGCCCACCGCTGGTGATGCTTCACGGCTGGATGGACGTGGCCGCGTCGTTCCAGTTCGTCGTCGATGCCCTGCCCGACCACCGGCTCGTGCTCGCGCTGGACTGGCGCGGCTTCGGGCTCACGCAATCGTCGGGCGCCGACTCGTACTGGTTCCCCGACTACCTGGGTGACCTGGATGCCGCGCTCGACACACTCGCCCCCGGCCAAGCGGTCGACCTGCTCGGCCACAGCATGGGCGGCAACGTGGCGATGTCGTATGCCGGCGTGCGGCCCTCGCGCGTGCGCAGATTAGTCAACCTCGAAGGCTTCGGCATGCCACGCACGCAGCCGCACCAGGCACCCAAGCGCCTGTCCTTGTGGCTGGACGAGTTGAAGGAGCCCGCCGAGCTGCGCAGCTACGAGAGCGTGGACGCGGTGGCGCAACGCCTGCGCAAGACCAACCCGCTGCTGCCGGCCGGGCGCGCGGCCTGGCTGGCGCCGCACTGGTCACGCCGTCGCGCCGATGGGCAGTGGGAGATCCTCGGCGACCCGGCCCACAAGCGCACCAACCCGGCGCTCTACCAGGTCGAAGAAGTGCTGGCCTGCTGGACCTTGATCAAGGCGCCGCTGCTGTGGGTGGAAGGTGACCAGACCGACACCGCGCGCTGGTGGGGCACGCGCTATACCAAGGAGGAGTTCCATGCCCGCCTGAACGTGGTGCCGCGGGTCGAAAAACGCGTGGTATCGCCAGCAGGGCACATGCTGCACCACGACCAGCCGGAGGCGCTGGCGGTGCACCTAGAGGCGTTCCTGTCAGCGTAAACTCGCGGGCTTCACCGAACCAGGGCTCACCAGAGCGCACCCATCATGGACGTCGAACACATCAATGCCATCGGCAACAACCTGGCCGACTTGACGCATCGCACCTCCGACCTCCGGGGGTATCTTTGACTACGATCGCAAAGCCCTGCGGCTGAACGAAGTCAACGCCGCGCTCGAAAACCCGACGGTCTGGAACGAACCCAAGCGAGCCCAGGAGCTGGGGCGCGAGAAGCGCATGCTCGAAACGGTGGTGCAGACGATCGACCACCTGACGAGCAACCTGTCCGACAACACCGAGTTGTTCGATATGTCGAAGGACGAAAGCGACTTTGACAACCTGCTCGCCATTCAAGCCGAAGCGAAGAAGCTCGAAGAGACCGTCGCGCAGCTTGAATTCCGGCGCATGTTCAACAAGGCAGAAGACCCGCTCAACTGCTTCGTCGACATCCAGGCCGGCGCCGGCGGCACCGAAGCCTGCGACTGGGCCAGCATGCTGCTGCGCCAGTACCTGAAGTAC
>JANMYQ010000234.1:0-40902 GCA_031382215.1 Methylibium sp. | reverse complement strand
GACCGCTACGTGCCCACTTCGTCGCGCAGGATCAGGTCGAGAATCTCCACCGCGCGCAGGTCGCCGCACCTGCGCAGCTTGGCCTGGATGGGAGGCGATGCGTCGAGCCCGCGCGCTTCCAGCGTGCGCGGCACCAGCGCCATGCGGGCGGTCACGTCGTGCGAGGTGCGCTGCACCATCAGCCACAGGCCGTCGTGCGAGTCGAAATCGCCATAGTCGAAGCCCAGGCTCTGCAGGTGCTCGCGCATCAGCGTGAAGTGCAGCGCCTCTTCGCTGGCCACGCGCAGCCAGTCCACGTAGTAGGCCAGCGGCAGGCCGGGGAAGCGCCACACCGCGTCGAGCGCCAGGTTGATGGCGTTGAACTCGATGTGCGTGATGGCGTGCAGCAGCGCCGCGCGGCCTTCGAGCGTAAATGGCGAGCGGGTGGGCACGTCCTTCGGCGGCACGAGCCGCGGCAATGCAGGGCGACCGGGCAGGGCGGGTGGCTCGGAGTGGGCCTGGTTCGGGTCTATGCGGGCCGGGTCGAGCCGGGCGAACAGGGCGCGCGTCTGGAGCGCCTTGGTGGCGGGGTCGGCAAGGCGCAATACCTGCAGCGCGGCCGCTCTCACATCCTCTCCGGCGTCCTCTCTGGCGTCCTCTCTGGCGTCGCCCTTGAAGTCATGCATTGGTTCGGCCGCGGGCTTCATCTCTAGAATTATGGGCTTCACCCCTTCGGCGATCTTCATCGCGCTCCACCATGGCGGTCTACCAACTCGATCAACTGATTCCCCGCGTTGCCAGCTCCGCCTGGGTGGCCGACAGTGCGCAGGTCATCGGCAATGTGCACCTGGGCGACAACACCAGCGTGTGGTTCAACGTGGTGATGCGCGGCGACAACGAGGAGCTGCGCCTCGGCCGCGGCAGCAACATCCAGGACGGCAGCGTGGTGCACTCCGACCCCGGCTTCCCCGTGACCCTGGGCGAGAACGTGACGATCGGCCACAAGGTCATGCTGCACGGCTGCACGGTGGGCGACGGTTCTCTGATCGGCATCGGCGCCGTGGTGCTCAACGGCGCCAAGATCGGGCGCAACTGCCTGGTCGGTGCGGCGTCACTGGTCACCGAAGGCAAGGAATTCCCCGACGGTTCGCTGATCATGGGCTCGCCCGCCAAGGTGGTGCGCCCGCTCACCGCCCCGCAGATCGAAGGCCTGCAGCGCGCGGCCAAACACTACGTGGCCAACGCGCGCCGCTACCGGGCCGGGCTGATCCCCTTTGTGGTGGATACCGGGGAAACCGGCTGGTGAGTGAACTCCACAAGTTCATCTTTGAAGGGCTGCCGGTCCGCGGCATGTTGGTGCGGCTGACCGACAGCTGGCAAGAAGTGCTGCGCCGGCGCGAGGCGGCTGACGATGTTTTTGCGCTGCCGGTGCGCGCGCTGATGGGCGAGATGGCTGCGGCCGCCGTGCTGATGCAGGCCAACATCAAGTTCAACGGTTCGCTGATCCTGCAGGTGTTCGGCGACGGGCCAGTCAAGCTGGCGGTGGCGCAGGTCCAGCCCGACCTGGCGTTCCGCGTCACCGCCAAGGTGGTCGGCGAGGTGCAGCCCGGCGGCCGACTCGAAGCCATGTTGAACGTGGGCGGCCAGGGCCGCTGTTCGATCACGCTCGACCCGAAGGACCGCCACCCCGGCCAGCAGCCCTACCAGGGCATCGTGCCGCTGCACGGCGACGCGCGCGAGCCGCTGCAGAAATTGAGCGAGGTGCTGGAGCACTACATGCTGCAGTCCGAGCAGCTCGACACCCGGTTGATCCTGGCCGCCGACGACAAGGTCGCCGCCGGGCTGCTGATCCAGCGGCTGCCGATGCAGGGCGCCGGCAACATCGGCGGCGCGGCGTCGAGCCAGAGCAACGAAGACCAGATCGGCATCAACGAGTCCTACAACCGCATTGCCCACCTGGCCGCCACGCTGACGGCCGAAGAACTGCTGGGCCTGGACGTGGACACCGTGCTGCGCCGCCTGTTCTGGGAAGAGCCGCTGCGCCGCTTTGCGCCGCAGGCCGGTGCCGACGGGCCGCGCTTTGCGTGCACCAGCTCGCGCGAGCACGTGGGTCACATGCTGCGCGGCCTGGGGCGCGACGAAGTGGACAGCATCGTCGTCGAACAAGGCCGCGCCGAGATCGGCTGCGACTTCTGCGGCCTGAAGTACCACTTCGATTCGGTTGACGTCGGCGGGCTGTTCACGCCGTTCACGCAGCAGATGCCGGGGTCGAGCGCGATCAACTGATGTCGGCCCGGTATCCGAATGTGCTGTGGCACACTGCGCCGCTTCGAATTTCCCGGCCCACGCCTTGAACAAGATTCTTCTGCAGATTGCCGCCGAGCTGAAGGTTCGGCCGGCCCAGGTCAACGCCGCCGTGGAGTTGCTCGACGGCGGCGCCACTGTGCCCTTCATCTCGCGCTACCGCAAGGAAGCCACCGACGGCCTGGACGACACGCAACTGCGCGAGCTCGAAGCGCGCCTGGCTTATCTGCGCGAACTCGAAGAGCGCCGCGCCGCGGTGCTCAAGAGCGTGGAAGAGCAGGGCAAGCTGACGCCCGCATTGCGCTCGGCCATCGAAGCCGCGCCGACCAAGCAGGAGCTCGAAGACCTGTACCTGCCCTTCAAGCCCAGGCGCCGCACCAAGGCGATGATCGCGCGCGAAGCCGGCATCGAGCCGCTGGCCGACCAGCTGTTCGCCGACCCGGCGCTCGATCCTGCCGCCGAAGCGCTGAACTTCATCAACGCCGAGGGCGGTTTTGCCGATGCCGCGGCTGTGCTCGACGGCGTGCGCGACATCCTGTCGGAACGCTGGGCCGAAGATGCCGTGCTGGTGCGCAAGCTGCGCGAATGGCTGTGGGATGAGGGCTTGTTCCAGAGCAAGCTGCTCGACGGCAAAGACGTTAACAACCCCGACATCTCGAAGTTCCGCGACTATTTCGACTACGCCGAGCCTATCCACAGCGTTCCGTCGCACCGCGCGCTGGCGGTGTTTCGCGGCCGCACGCTGGAGTTTCTGGACGCCAAGCTGGTGACGCCCGACATGGCCGCGGCGCAGGCCGATGCGGCCGTGCCAACGACGTCAATACCCGGCGCACCCGGCGCACCCAAAGCGCCGGCGCGCACCGCTGCCGTGCCCAGCCTGGCCGAAGGCCGCATCGCCGTGCACCTGGGCTGGAGCCACCGCGCGCGCGCCGCCGACGACCTGATCCGCAAGTGCATCAGCTGGACCTGGAAGGTCAAGCTCAGCCTGAGCCTGGAGCGCGACCTGTTCGCACGCCTGCGCGAAGAGGCCGAGAAGGTCGCGATCAAGGTCTTTGCCGAGAACATGCGAGACCTGCTGCTCGCCGCCCCCGCCGGCCCGAGAGTGGTGATGGGTTTGGACCCCGGCATCCGCACCGGCTGCAAGTTGGCGGTCGTTGATGCTACCGGCAAGGTGCTGGCCACCGACACGATCTACCCGCACGAACCGCGGCGCGACTGGGACGGTTCACTGCACACCCTGGCGCGCCTGTGCGCCACGCACGGCGTGAACCTGATCGCGATCGGCAACGGCACCGCGAGCCGCGAGACCGACAAGCTGGCCGGCGATCTGATCAAGCGCATCCACAGCCTGGCCCCCGACACGAAGATCGACAAGGTGGTCGTCAGCGAAGCCGGCGCGTCGGTCTACTCGGCCAGCGAATACGCCAGCAAGGAACTGCCCGAACTCGACGTGACCTTGCGCGGCGCCGTCAGCATTGCGCGCCGGCTGCAAGACCCGCTGGCCGAGCTGGTGAAGATCGAGCCCAAGAGCATCGGCGTGGGCCAGTACCAGCATGACGTGAACCAGGGCGAGCTGGCCAAGAGCCTGGACGCGGTGATCGAAGACTGCGTCAACTCGGTCGGCGTGGACCTGAACACCGCGTCAACGCCGCTGCTGTCGCGCGTGTCGGGGCTGAGTGCCGCGGTGGCAAGTTCCATCGTGCGCTGGCGCGACGCCAACGGCGCGTTCAAGAGCCGCAAACAGTTGCTCGACGTGAGTGGCCTCGGCGCCAAGACCTTCGAGCAGAGCGCCGGTTTCCTGCGCATTCGCGGTGGCGACAACCCGCTCGACCAGTCGGGTGTGCACCCCGAGACCTATCCGGTGGTTGAGCGCATTTTGTCGGCCGTCAACAAACCGGCGGCCGAGGTGATGGGGCGCAGCGACGTGATCAGGGCGCTGAAGCCCGAGGCCTTTGCTGACGACAAGTTCGGCGCCATCACCGTGAAGGACATCCTCGCCGAGTTGGAGAAGCCCGGCCGCGACCCGCGCCCCGACTTCAAGGTGGCACGCCTGGCCGACGGCATCGAAGACATCAAGGACCTGCAGCCCGGCATGACCCTGGAAGGCACGGTCAGCAACGTCGCGCAGTTCGGCGCCTTCGTCGACCTGGGCGTGCACCAGGACGGGCTGATCCACGTGAGCCAGCTCGCCCACAAGTTCGTGAACGACGCGCGTGAGGTGGTGAAGACCGGCGACATCGTCAAGGTCAAGGTGCTCGAAGTGGACCTGGCACGCAAGCGCATTTCACTGACGATGAAGCTCGATGCGAAGCCGGTGCAGGGTGGCGCGGGCGGTGCGGCGGGCAATGCGGCGGGCAACACGTTCAGGCCGGCCGGGCGCGGAGAGCGACCCGGCGCTGGTGCGCGCGCGCCGGCCGAAGCGCCTTCGGCCATCGCCGCGGCGTTTGCCAAGCTGCAAGGGCGGCGCTGAGGCGGTGGCCGTGGAGTCTGTGAACAAACCTCGTCGGCCCAAGGGGGTGACCCGCGGCCTGTTCACGCTGATCTCGGCGGTGTTCGTCGGGCTCGGGACGGTCGCGATCCTCACCGAGGTCCACACCGGCAGCACGCGTCAGCGCGGGCTGGTCACGCTCGAAGGTGACGCGGCCGTCGCGATGGGCGTGATGATGGTGGTGCTGGGGCTGATGCCGCTGGCCATTTGGGCGAGAACGGCCACGCAGGCCAAGGTCTGGATCGGGCTGTGCGTGGTGGCGTTCGCCGCATTGTTGGTGCGGATGCTGTTGGGCTACTGACGGGCAGCGCCCGACCGGCGCGGATCGGTACCGCCAAAGTCCTGCTCGGCCAGCTCGATCGGCTGCCCATGCGGCGTGCGGTCGGCCGCGTGGTCCCAAGCCTGCTGGTAAGTGGCGAGCTCGTCGGCGGTGCTGGCACCCTTGGCTGCGACCAGCGTTTCGAGCGCGGCGAGCCAGTGCTGGTAGTAGGTATCGCCCAGGTCGGCGTCGCCCTCGGCCTGCGCGGCGTTGATGCGCTCAGCCAAGGCCTGCGCCCACTCGGCCCAGGTGAACAGGCCTTTCTGGTGCAGTGACACCGCCATCGCAAACGCATGCGCCTGCCAGGGTTCGGCGAAGACCGGGCCGTCGGCGTCTTGCGGCAGGCCGGGCAGGGCCGAGGCCGGCGCGGTCATGGCACTGGCTCCAGATACGGTTCCCAGGCGTCGATCGACACCGTGAGCCCTTTTGCGGCATCGGCGCCCCACAGCTCAGTGCCGTCGAACACCACGGTGTAGAGCCACTGCGGCTGCTCGCCCAGGCCTTGCGCGTGGGCGTCGGCAAATACATGGGCGCCGTGCACGTGTTCGACCGTGCCGCGCTTGCCCAGCGCGTAGCCGGGCAGGCGCGTGTGGTGCAACGCCGGCTGCGAGCGCGTGCGGACCGCCTGGCCTGGTCGGAAGCGCGCGGGCGTGCTGGCGGAGCGCGCTGTCGGCGCGCCCTTGGCCAGTGCGGCTGGAACCGCGCCGGCCGCGAGCACGCGCGGGACGGGCAGGGCAGGGTGCAGCGCCTGGCCGGCCTGCAGTTCGTCGGCCAACGCCAGGCTGCGTTCGGCGAGCAGCTTCTGCAGCCCGGCCAGCCAAACCTGGTAGTAGCTCAGCGCGGCGTAGTCCGGCAGCGTTTCGCGCGCGCTGCGGCTGATGTCGATGTTCCACGCGCCGGTGCCGCCCATCGCCAGGGTCAAGGCCAGCGCGCGCGGCTCCCAGGCGGCGTGGAACAGCTCGCCTTCGGGTTCGGGTTGCACCGGGCCGTGGCCGGGCTGGCCGCCCAGGTCGGCGTGGCTCTGATAGCTCATGGCGTTGGCGGAGCCGAAAGCGGCAGGCCGGTGCCGATCATCGAGTCGCGCGTCACCAGTGCTGCGAGCTGCATTTCGTTCAGGCCGTCGGTGCCGGCTGGGCGTTGCGGGATCACGAGGTAACGCACTTCGGCGGTCGAGTCCCAGACGCGGATCTCGGTGGACTCGGGCAACGTGACGCCGAAATCGGCCAGCACCCCACGCGGGTCTTTGACCGCACGCGAGCGATACGGTGCGCTCTTGTACCAGGTGGGCGGCAAACCCAGCACCGGCCACGGGTAACAACTGCACAAGGTACACACCACCATGTTGTGGCGCGTGTCGGTGTTGGGTACCGCCACCATGTGTTCCCCCTGGCGGCCGCTGTAGCCCAACGAGGCGATCGCCGCGCTGGCGTCGCGCAACAGCCAGTCGCGGAAGGCCGGGTCGGCCCAGGCGCGTGCCACCACGCGGGCGCCGTTGCGCGGGCCGATCTGGGTCTGGTAGGTGTCGATCAGCACGTCGAGCGCGGCCGGGTCGATGTAGCCCTTTTGCGTGAGCACGGTTTCGAGCGCGCGCACGCGCAGGTCCATCTCGCTCAGTTCGCTGTGCTCGTGGTCGTGGTCATGGTCATGGTGGTGCTCACTCATGGCGGCATGCTAACCGGCAGCAAGGCGCGCAGACCGATACAGTGCGTTCATGAAAGCCCTGTCCATCCACGCCGGCCCGCGCGCGCTGGCGGCCTTGCGTGAACATGGGCTGCGGCCGCACGACGTGCGCATCGTCCCTGCCGCTGCGGGTGGCCCCAAGGGCCTGGTGCTGAACCCGCTCGACCAGTTCGTCTTCGGTGACTGGCTCGCCACCAGCCGCCACACCGTGCACCTGCTCGGTGCTTCCATCGGCGCCTGGCGCATGGCCACCGCGTGCCTCAACGATCCCGTGCCGGCGTTCGCGCAAATGGCCGAGGACTACATCCATCAAGACTACGAACATCGCCCCGGCAAGGCTCCGGCGATCGAGCACGTCAGCGAAGTCTTCGGCGCCAAATTGCAGCAGCGTTTCGGCGGGCGTGAGGCCGAGGTGCTGGGCCACCCGCGCTTTCGGCTGCACGTGTTCACCAGCCGTGGCCGGCACTTGCTGCGCCGCGAAGGGCGGGTGCGCACGCCGCTCGGTTATCTGGGCGCGTTCGCGGCCAACGCGGTGAGCCGCAAGGCGATGGGCGGCTGGCTCGAGCGCGTGGTGTTCTCCGACCCGCGCGAGCCGCTGCCGCTGTACCTGCATGGTTACCGCACGCACAGCGTGGCCTTGAGCGCGGCCAACTTGCGCCTGAGCCTGCTGGCGAGTTGTTCGATCCCGTTCCTGCTTTCGGCGGTGAACGACATTCCCGGCGCGCCCACCGGCGCGTACTGGGACGGCGGCATCACCGACTACCACTTGCACCTGAACTACGCCGGCCTGCATGCCGCAGCGCCCACCGAACCGGCCGCAGTGGAAGGCGCCGGCCTGGTGCTGTACCCGCACTTCCAGCCCACCGTGATCCCCGGTTGGCTCGACAAGGCGCTGAAGCACCGCCACCGCGCCACGGCGCACCTCGACAACGTGGTGCTGCTGTCGCCCACACGAGAGTGGATCGCCTCGCTGCCCAACGCCAAGCTGCCCGACCGCGAAGACTTCAAGCGCTACAACGACGACACGCCCGCCCGCGTGGCGGTGTGGTCGCGCGTGGTGCGCGAAAGCGAACGCCTGCGCGACGAGTTCGCGGCGTGGCTGCGGCGCTGCGATGCCACCGGCGTCGAGCCGCTGAACTGAGGCGGGCGGCGGCGGGCGACTGCCCGCCGGCATCCTGATCTGCCTGCGCAGCCGTTCGCTCGGGGCCTGCATCCGTTTGTCGAAATCCTGCGTAACAGGTCCCAGGCACCCGCACTCCCGTCGGTGCCGGCAACCGGCCCTGGCAACAAGGGGCCGCACTGGACCACAAAGGAAGAGACCATGACATCTGATCGAAAGACCCCGGGGCGTCTGTCGCCCCTGGCCGCGGCGCTGTGCGCCGCGCTGGCCGGCATGCTCGCCACCCCGGCGCAGGCTTCGAGTCACCGTGAAGCGCCATTCATCACCACCACGCCGAAGGTCGACGCGACCGACTTCTACCTGTTCAACAGCTACGAGCCGGGCCGCGACGGCTACGTGACCCTGGTCGCCAACTACCTGCCGCTGCAGGACGCGTACGGCGGCCCGAACTACTTTGCGCTCGACCCGAATGCCCTGTACGAAATCCACATCGACAACGACGGTGACGCGCGGGAAGACCTCACCTTCCAATTCCGCTTCAGGAACAAGCTCAACAACGTGACCCTGCCGATCGGCAACAAGAACATTGCCATCCCGCTGATTCAGGCCGGCCAGGTGACGGACGTGAAGTCGCCTTCGCTGAACGTGACCGAAACCTTTAGCGTCGACGTGATCCGCGGCGACCGCCGGCACGACTGGGACAAGCGCACCAGCCTCACCAACATGGTCGGCGGCAGCGCCAGCTTCGACAAGCCCGTCGACAATATCGGCACCAAGACGATTCCCGACTACGCGGGTTACGCGGCCAAGCACATCTACAACGTCAACGTGCCCGGCTGCAGCCAGCCGGCCAAGGTGTTCGTGGGCCAGCGCAAAGACCCGTTCGCGGTCAACCTGGGCACGATCTTCGACCTGGTGAACGCGCCGCTGGCCGTCATCACCAACCCGGCGCTGATCAATGCCGCGCCCAACACCATCGACGACAAGAACGTGACCACCCTGGCGCTCGAGGTGCACAAGAGCTGCCTGGTGGCCAAGGGCTCGAGCGACCCGGTGATCGGCGGCTGGACCACCGCCAGCCTGCGCCAGGCGCGCTTGCTCGACCCGACCCCGAAGAGGGGCCTGCAGGCCACCGAGATCGTTGCCGGCCCGTGGGTGCAGGTGTCGCGCCTGGGCATGCCGCTGGTCAACGAGGTGGTGATCGGCCTGCCCGACAAGGATCGCTTCAACGGCTCCAAGCCGAAAGACGACGGCCAGTTTGCCGACTACGTGACCAACCCGACGCTGCCCGCGCTGCTGGAGATTGCGCTGGCCCTTCCGGGCACCGCGCCGAAGAACCTGCCGCGCACCGACCTGGTGACGACCTTCCTGACCGGCATCAAGGGCGTGAACCAGCCTGCCACGGTCACGCCGTCGGAAATGCTGCGCCTGAACACCGCCATCCCGGCCGTGCCGTTCGCCATGCAGAACCGGCTCGGCATCGTCGGCAACATCCTGGCCGGCGGCAGCGACAACGCCGGCTACCCGAACGGCCGCCGCCCGAAGGACGACGTGGTCGACATCTCGCTGGTGGCGGTGAGCGGCGGCCTGTGCATGGCCAACGGCGACACCAATGCGCTCGGCCTGGGCGTGGACTGCAAGCCGGCCAACGTGCCGCTGGGTGCCACTGCCTTCAAGCTGCACGACGCGGTGGACCAGGCGGTGGTGCCGCTGCTGCCGTCGTTCCCGTACCTGTTCACGCCCACGCCGGGCGCCAAGTGAGGAGCGCGCGATGAAGAACCCGATCGGCCAATCTCGCCAATCTCCCGACCGGCTGACGAGCTGGATGGCGCTGACGACCCTGGTGGCGCTGAGCGCGCTGCTGGCGGCCTGCGGCGGGGGCAGCAGTTCCGCGGCCGCGCCCGCGCCTGCGCCTGACAGCGTGGAGTACGTGCCCGCCGCCGCCAGCGATGGCATCACGGTCTTCGCCGGCTGGTTGAAGCAGATGTCCACCGAGACGATGGACGGCAAGGACTCGATGAACACCAGCACCTTCACGCCGACGGTGCAGGAAGACACGGAGCCGGTTGCGGCCCCGCTGTGATCTGCGACTGACTGCAGGGTGACCCGAACGGCGGCAGCGCAAGCTTGCCGCCGTTTTTCTTTGTCCTGCATCCAGATCGAAGCAGCCTGCGTATCGCTGTTCACCCCACCACAGGAAGGAAGAGAAAGATGAAGACCAAACCCACCGCGGTGTCTGTCGCAATCGTCAGGATCGCCACGATCGCCTCCATCGCCGCTCTCGCAGCGCCCACTGCGCAGGCGTCCAGCCACCGCGAGGCACCGTCGATCACCACCACGCCGAAAGTGGATGCGACCGACTTCTACCTGTTCAACAGCTACGAGACCGGCCGCAGCGCCTTCGTGACGCTGATCGCCAACTACATTCCGCTCCAGGCGCCGTACGGCGGCCCGAACTATTTTTCGCTCGACCCGAACGCGTTGTACGAGATCCACATCGACAACAACGCCGACGCAAAGGAAGACATCAGCTTCCAGTTCCGTGCGAAGAACACGCTGAAGAACGGCACGAAGGGCATCGAGCTCGACATCGGCGGAACGATGGTCGCCATTCCGCTGATCCAGGCCGGTCAGTTGACCGGCTCCAACGCGGTGCGCAACTCGCCGGTGCTGAACCTGAACGAGAGTTTCACCGTCGACATCGTGCGCGGCGACCGCCGCACCGGCACCAAGGCCGCGCTGAAGGTGGCCGCCACGTCGGCCAACGGCACGGTGGGCGCGACCAGCTTCGACAAGCCGGTCGACAACATCGGCGTGAAGACCATTCCCGACTACGCGGCTTATGCTGGCAAGCACCTCTACACAGTAGACATTCCCGGCTGCAGCGTGCCGGCCAAGCTGTTCGTCGGCCAGCGCAAGGACCCGTTCGCGGTCAACCTGGGCACGATCTTCGACCTGGTGAATGCCGCGCCGGCGGTCATCACCAACCCGGCCAACATCGGCGCAGCCGGCGTCGGTGATCTCGACGGAGCGAACGTCACGACCTTCGCCCTCGAAGTGGCGAAAGACTGCCTGACCGCCAAGCCCTCGACCGACGCGAGCTACGACCCGGTGATCGGCGGCTGGACGACCGCCAGCCTGCGCCAGGGCGGCCTGCTGAACCCGGTGCCGAAGAAGGGACACCAGACCGCCGCGATCAGCGGCGGCGCGTGGACGCAGGTCTCGCGCCTGGGCAACCCGCTGGTCAATGAAGTGGTGATCGGCCTGCCCGACAAGGACCGCTTCAACGGCTCCAAACCGAAGGACGACCTGCAGTTCGCCACCTACGTGACGAACCCCACGTTGCCGGCACTGCTGGGCATCGCGCTCGCGTCGGACGCGGCTTTCCTGGCCCCGACCAACCTGCCACGCACCGATTTGCTCAACGTGTTCCTGACCGGCATTGGCGGCGTGAACAAACCCAAGGGCACGGTCACACCGGCTGAGATGCTGCGTTTGAACACGGCCATCGCGGCGGTGCCGTTCGCCCAGCAGAACCGCCTGGGCGTGGCCGGTGAAGTGCTGCGTGTCGGCGGCGCCGGCAACCTGGCGCAGGCCATCGATCTGGCGGGCTTCCCGAACGGCCGGCGCCCTAAGGACGACGTGGTCGACATCGCGCTCGTGGCGGTGGCGGGCGGCTTGTGCGTGATCAACAGCAATGCGTCGATCGGCGCGATACAGCCGGCTGACAACAACAACGTGCTGGGGTTGAACACGTTCACGATTCCCGGCGCCACGCCGACGGTTCTGAGCTCGGAATGCCGCATCGGCAAGGTGCCGTTGGGCGCCACCTCGGCGGCGCTGCACGACGCGGTGGACCAGGCGGCGGTGACGTTCGCCCAGACCTTTCCGTACCTGAACACGCCCATCGGCGGCACCCGTTGAGGAGCGCGGCATGAACCTGAAGATGTTTGTAATCCTCGCCTGCGCTCCGATGCTGGTGACGGCCTGCGGCGGCCGCAGCGATGCGGTGGTGGTGACCCCGCCGGTCACCGAAGCGGTGCCTGCCGAGGCGTCTACCTCGGCCAGTGCGGCGACGCAGTACGTGGCTGCGTTGAGCGCGTTGGCCGCCGAGCAGACCGACACGCTGGAGCCCGTGAACCCGGTGCCCGACAGCCTGGCCACCGACGACTCGGCCGAGCCCCGCCTGGTGGAGTAGTTGGAGGAAGAGCAGCGCCCGCCTCGATGCCCCTGGTTCGTTCAAGGGCACGAGGGCGGGCGCATCCCACGGCCACCGACGAACAAACCGTAAGATCGATCCATGTTGCGAATGCCGTTCAAAGCGTACTGGGTCGTCGTGTGTGCGCTCTTGCTCGGGTCGCTTTCCCGCGCCGAAGTGCTTCAGCCGCAGAGCGATGCCGAGGTCGTCGAGACCCTGCCCGGCGTGGTGGGCAACCGCGCGGAAGAACGCAAGCTGCGCCAGCAGTGGGCCGCCAACCCGCGCGACCCGGTGCTCGCAGCCACACTGGCGCGCCGCTACCTTGACCAGGCGCGCGAGCAAGGTGAACCACGTTTTGCCGGCCGCGCGCTCGCGGCCCTGCAGGCCTGGCCCGACGTCGACAAGGCGCCCGACGACGTGGTGCTGATGCTGGCCACGGTGCAGCAGTTCCTGCACGATTTCGACGGTGCTGCCGCGAATCTGCAGAAGCTGGTGGCCCGCCAGCCCGGCCATGCACAGGCGTGGTTGACCTTGGCGACGATCCGCCGGGTGCAAGGGCGTTATGCCGATTCCGACCGGGCCTGCGGCGCGCTCGTTGCGATCTCGACCGCGGCGCTCTACGCCCAGGCCTGCGAGGCCGAAAACCAGGGCTTGCGCGGCGAGTTTGCCAAGGCACGGGCGTCAATCCGCCAGTTGCTCGCTACGCCGCAGTTGCAGGCGGGTACGCAGGTCTGGCTGCTGACCACGCTGGCCGAAACCGAAGCCCGCGCCGGCCGCAGCGCCGAGGCCGAAAAGACCTACCGCGCTGCATTGGTCCTGCGCCCCGACGACTACACCGCGCTGTCGTTTGCCGACTTCCTGATGGAGGCCGGCCGCCACGCCGATGCGCTGGCGGTGCTGAAGCGGTTGGCGCGCACCGACGCGGTGGTGCTGCGTCTGGCGATGGCCGGCACCCGTCTGAAGACGGCAGACGCCGTGCGCGACGCACAGGAAATGCGCGAGCGTGTCGCCCAGGCCAACCTGCGCCCGCAGGCGCAGACCTTGCACGCGCGTGAGCAGGCGATGTTCGCGCTGGTGGTCGAGAACCAGCCCGAGCGCGCGCTAGAACTGGCACGCAGCAACGTCATGCTGCAACGCGAACCGATCGATGTGCTGCTGTTGGCGCAGACCGCGCGTGCCGCCGGCCAGCCGCAGGGCGTGCGCGAAGCCGGGCGCATGAGCGATGAGATGGGGCTCAAAGATGCTCGCCTTGACGCGCTGCTTTGAGGGCGCTGCTCGCGCCGGGTTGGCGTGGCTGGTCGCGCCGCTGCTGCTGATCGCCGCGTCGGCTGCCCAGGCCCACAAGGCCAGCGACGCTTATGTGCAACTGACCGGCAGCGCGACGGAAACGACGGTCCGCGTGGACATTGCGCTGCGCGACCTGGACGCCGTGCTCGACATCGACGCCGACGGCGACGGCCGCCTCACCTGGGGCGAGGTACGCGCGGCCTGGCCGGCCATCGACGCCTACGCGGCCTCGCAGCTGCAGGTCGAAGGCTGTGTGCTCACTGCGCCCGCGCACGCGCTGGAGCGCCGCGCCGACGGCGTGTATGCCGCTCTGAGCTACACATCGCCCTGCGTGCTGACAGCCGCGGCGCCGATCCGCTACACCGTTTTTGCCGACGTGGACCCGACGCACCGTGGCATTGCCCGCATCGCACTGCCGGGGCAAACCGAGCTCGTTCGGGTGCTCGACCCGCGCCAGCCGCAGGCCTTGGCCGTGGCCGCTGGCGGCAGTGCCGCAGCAATGTCGGGCGCGGCCGCGGCCGGCGAAGCTCCGGCCGGGTTCCTGCGCGAGGGCATCCACCACATCGTCACCGGCTACGACCATGTGCTGTTCCTGATGTGCCTGCTGTTCCCGGCCGTGATGCGCCGCACCCGCGAAGGCTGGCAACCGCTGCCGACCCTGCGCGAGGCGTTGTGGCCGGTGATCGGCATCGTCACCGCATTCACGGTGGCGCACTCGATCACGCTGGCGCTGGCGGCGCTGAAGTGGGTGGCGCTGCCGGCGTGGTTCATCGAGCCGGCCATCGCGGTGACGATCATGCTGGCAGCGTTGAACAACTTCTGGCCGATCTTCCGTGGCCATGTGGTACTGGTGACCTTCCTGTTCGGCTTGCTGCACGGCTTCGGTTTTGCCGGCGTGCTGGGCGAACTGAACCTGCCCACCGCGCAATTCGCCTGGGCGCTGCTGCAGTTCAATGTGGGGTTGGAGCTGGGCCAGGTGCTGATCGTAGTGATGGCAATCTCGCTGATGTTCATAGCCCGCAACAGCCTGCGGTATGTGCCGGTGGTGATCCGCGGCGGCTCGGGCGTGGCCATTGTGGTGGCGCTGCTGTGGTTCGTCGAGCGCACGGCCGACCTGAAGCTCCTGCCGTTCTGACTGAACTACAATCGCGCCTTCTTCAACCACAAGGGCGAGAAAGGCATGCTGGTTATGACACCGCGAACTACCACCTTCCGTTGGAAGGTCTAGGCGTCCGCGCGTCACGACTCGTCAAACTCAAACCCTTTTGGTTCCAGAAAGCGCGGCATGGCCCGCGCTTTTTTGTTTTCCGTGGAGACGTTTCATGATCTCGATTCAACTGCCCGACGGTTCCCGGCGTGAGTTCGACGCGCCGGTGACGGTGGCCGAGGTGGCCGCTTCCATCGGCGCCGGCCTGGCCAAGGCGGCGCTGGCCGGGCGCGTGACGGTGGACGGCAAGCCGCGCGTGGTGGACACGAGCTTCCTGATCGACCGCGACATGCCGCTGGCGATCGTGACCGACAAGGACGCCGACGGGCTGGAAGTCATTCGCCACTCCACGGCGCACTTGTTGGCCTACGCGGTCAAGGACCTTTTCCCCGAAGCGCAGGTGACGATCGGCCCGGTGATCGAGAACGGTTTTTTCTACGACTTCTCGTACAAGCGCCCGTTCACGCCCGAAGACCTGGTGGCCATCGAAGCACGGATGACCGAGCTGGCGCGCAAGGACGAGAAGGTCGAACGCCGCGTGCTGCCGCGCGACGAGGCGGTGGCGCATTTCAAGAGCATCGGCGAGGCCTACAAGGCCGAAATCATCGCCAGCATCCGTGCCGGTGAAGACGTGTCGCTGTACCGCGAAGGCGCCTTCGAAGACCTGTGCCGCGGCCCGCACGTGCCCAGCACCGGGCGGCTGAAGCACTTCAAGCTGATGAAGGTGGCCGGCGCGTATTGGCGCGGCGACCACCGCAACGAGATGCTGCAGCGCATCTACGGCACGGCCTGGGCCACCAAGGACGAACTTCAGCAGCACCTGCACATGCTGGAGGAGGCCGAGAAGCGCAACCACCGCAAACTGGGCCGCGAGCTCGACCTGTTTCACATCGACGAGCACGCGCCGGGCCTGGTGTTCTGGCACCCCAGGGGCTGGACGCTGTGGCAGAACGTCGAGCAGTACATGCGGCAGGTGTACCACGACAACGGCTACCAGGAAGTCAAGGGCCCGCAGATCCTGGACAAGGTCCTGTGGGAGAAGACCGGCCACTGGGACAACTACCGCGACAACATGTTCACGACCGAGTCGGAGAAGCGCGAGTACGCGCTCAAGCCGATGAACTGCCCCGGCCATGTGCTGATCTTCAACTCGGCGCTGCGCAGCTACCGCGACCTGCCGCTGCGCTACGGCGAGTTCGGCCAGTGCCACCGCAACGAGCCCAGCGGTTCGATGCACGGCATCATGCGCGTGCGTGGCTTCACTCAGGACGACGGGCACATCTTCTGCACCGAAGACCACATCCTCGACGAATGCGTGGCCTACACGACGCTGCTGCAGAAGGTCTACGCCGACTTCGGCTTCACCGAGATCATTTACAAGGTCGCGACCCGGCCCGAGCACCGCGTCGGCTCCGACGCGCTGTGGGACAAGGCCGAGTACGCGGTGATGGAGGCGATGCGCCGTTCCGGCTGCGAATTCATCGTTTCTCCCGGAGATGGCGCCTTTTACGGCCCGAAGATCGAATACACGCTGAAAGACGCGCTCGGCCGCCAGTGGCAGTGCGGCACGATGCAGGTCGATTTCAACACCGCCGAGCGGCTGGGCGGCGAGTACGTCACCGAGTCCAGCGGGCGCGCGCACCCGGTGATGCTGCACCGCGCGATCATCGGCAGCTTCGAGCGCTTCATCGGCATCCTGCTCGAGCAGCACGCTGGCGCGCTGCCGGCCTGGCTGGCGCCGGTGCAGGTGGATGTGCTCAACATCTCCGAAGCGCAGGCCGACTATGCAACTGAAGTTGTCAAATCACTGCAAAAACAAGGACTTAGAGTGGAGTCCGATTTGCGCAACGAGAAAATTAACTATAAAATCCGCCAGCATTCGATGCAAAAGGTTCCTTACATCCTGGTCGTGGGCGACAAGGAAAAGGCAAATGGAACCGTTGCGGTGCGCGCCCGGGGCAACCGGGATCTCGGCGTAATGCTCCTGGCAGACTTCTCATCGATGCTCGCCAAGGACATTGCTGCCAAGACCTGAGGCCCTGGCCGCGCTTCCATTTTTTGTGGGTTCCATTTGCCTTGGGGCCTGATTGAAGGAATTGAACCATCGCTACTTTTGCTGACCGCCGTACTCCCAACGCAGAGCGCAAACACCGCCTCAACCGGGAGATCATGGCGCCGGAAGTCCGCTTGAACGGACCCGAGAACGAACCGCTGGGCATCGTGAGCATCACGGAAGCCTTGCGTCTGGCAGGCGAGCAGGACGTCGATCTGGTCGAGATCGTCGCCCAGGCCGACCCTCCGGTGTGCCGCCTGATGGACTACGGCAAGTTCAAGTACCAGGAGCAGAAGAAGGCAGCAGAAGCCAAGTCCAAGCAGAAGGTCATCGAGGTCAAGGAAGTGAAATTCCGGCCCGGTACCGACGAAGGCGATTACCTGATCAAGATGCGCAATTTGCGCCGCTTCATCGAAGAAGACGGAGACAAGGGCAAGGTCACGCTGCGCTACCGCGGCCGTGAAATTACCCACCAGGACATCGGCATGCGGTTGCTCGAGCGCATCCGCGACGAACTGGCCGATGTGTCGGTGGTCGAGCACATGCCCAAGCTCGAAGGGCGCCAGATGATCATGGTGCTGGCGCCGAAGCGGAAGTAGAGAGTAGACAGAATAGAAGAGAGTTCAGTGCCACGGTCTGGTCGACCGGGGTGCTGCCAGAAGCGACTGCAGGCCTACAAGACGGCAAGACCTTTGCCGGCGCCTGCAGCACGCAACCTAGAAGGAGCAGTCATGCCCAAAATGAAGACCAAGAAGAGCGCAGCCAAACGGTTCCGCGTTCGACCGGGGGGCACCGTCAAGCGGGGCCAGGCGTACAAGCGCCACCTCTTGACCAAGCAGTCCACGAAGACCAAGCGCCACTTGCGTGGTGCCGTTGCCGTGCATGAAACCAACATGGGGCACATGAAGCAAATGTTGCCCTTTGCTGGCCTGTAAACAACTGCTGACTCAAGGAGAAAACCATGCCTCGCGTCAAACGTGGTGTCACAGCCCGTGCCCGTCACAAAAAGATTCTCGCGCTCGCCAAGGGTTACCGCGGCCGCCGCAAGAACGTGTTTCGCATCGCCAAGCAAGCCGTCATGCGGGCTGGGCAGTATGCGTACCGTGACCGTCGTACCAAAAAGCGCGTCTTCCGCCACCTCTGGATCGCCCGTATCAACGCGGCGAGCCGGGGCCTGGGCCTGACCTACAGCAAGTTCATGGCGGGCCTGAAAAAGGCCTCGATCGACATCGACCGCAAGGTTCTTGCCGACATGGCCGTGAACGATCCTGCCGCTTTTGGCAGCATCGTCGAAAAGGTGAAGGCCCAGACCGCTTGAATGTCGATCAGCGCGCCTGGCGTCACAACGCCGGGCCGCTCGGCAGGCCCCGAATGCGGCAACGCACCCGGGGCAAGCTCTTCGAAGGCCGACCCCGTGTTCGGCCTTTTTTCTTGGCAGTCCTTGACGACTCTTGACATGAACGACCTCGCACCATTGGTTCAGGACGCCCAGGCCGATTTCGAGCGGGCCGCCGCGCCGGCCGAACTCGAAAACGCCAAGGCGCGCTACCTGGGCAAGGCCGGGCTGATCACCGAACAGCTCAAGGCGTTGGGTGCCCTGACGCCCGAAGACAAGAAGGCCCGCGGTGCGGTGATCAACGCCGCCAAGCAGCAGATCGAAGCCGCACTCAACGGCCGCCGCGAAGCGCTGGCCAACGCCGAGTTGCAGGCCCAGCTGAAGGCCGAGTCGCTCGACGTGAGCCTGCCCGGGCGCCAGCGCGGCAGCGGCGGGCTGCACCCGGTGTCGCTCTCGATCGAGCGCATCGAAACGATCTTCGGCTCGATGGGTTTCGATGTGGCCGACGGCCCCGAGATCGAGACCGACTGGTACAGCTTCACCGCGCTGAACAACCCCGAGAACCACCCCGCGCGTTCGATGCAGGACACGTTCTACGTCGACCTGAAAGACGCCGAAGGCCGCTGGCTGAACCTGCGCCCGCACACCTCGCCGATGCAGGTGCGCTATGCGCACGCTCATGCCGCGAAGCACGCGGAAGCCGTGGCGCGCGGCGAGGCGATGCCCGAGGTTCGCGTCATCGCGCCGGGCCGCACCTACCGCGTCGACAGCGACGCCACGCATTCGCCGATGTTCCACCAGTGTGAAGGGCTGTGGATCGGCGAGAACGTGAGCTTCAAGGACCTGAAGGTGGTGTTCGGCGACTTCTGCCGAAAGTTTTTCGAGACCGACGAGCTGGAGCTGCGCTTCCGCCCGTCGTTTTTCCCGTTCACTGAGCCGTCGGCCGAAGTCGACATCGCGTTCGGCAGCGGCCCGCTGAAAGGCCGCTGGCTCGAAGTGGCGGGCTCGGGCCAGGTGCACCCGAACGTGGTGCGCAACTTCGGCCTCGACCCGGAGCGTTGCATCGGCTTCGCCTTCGGCATGGGCCCGGACCGGCTGACGATGCTGCGCTACGGCGTGAACGACCTGCGCCTGTTCTTCGACGGCGACCTGCGTTTCCTCTCGCAGTTCCGCTGATGCAGTTCCGCTGACCTGACGAGACCCACGATGCAATTCCCGGAATCCTGGTTGCGCGAGTTCTGCAACCCGCCGATCACCACCGAGGCCCTGGCCGAACTGCTGACCATGGCCGGCATGGAAGTGGAAGAGGCGCGCCCCGCTGCGCCGCCGTTCACTCACGTCGTCGTCGGCCAAGTGCTCGGCGTCGAACGCCACCCGGGCGCGGACCGGCTGAACGTCTGCCAGGTCGATGTGGGCGGCGGGACCCCGTTGAACATCGTGTGCGGTGCGCCCAACGTGCGCGCGGGCATCAAGGTGCCATGCGCGCTGGTGGGTGCTGAATTGCCGCCGGCGGGTGACGACAAAGCGGATGACAAGAACGGCGGCAAGCCCTTCGTCATCAAGCTCGGCAAGCTGCGTGGCGTCGAGAGCCAGGGCATGCTGTGTTCGGCGCGCGAGCTGAAGCTGTCCGACGATCACGGCGGTTTGCTGCTGCTGGACGACGCGGCGATCATCGGCCAGGACATCCGCGAGCACCTGAACCTGGACGACACGATCTTCACCTTGAAGCTCACGCCCAACCTCGGGCATTGCCTTAGCGTCTACGGCGTCGCGCGCGAAGTTTCTGCGCTGACCGGCGCGCCGCTGAAGACGCCGGCGTTCCCGCCGGTCGCCGCCAAGCACAAGGACACGCTGCCGGTGGCGGTGCAGGCCACCGACCTGTGCGGGCGCTTCTCGGGCCGCATCGTGCGCAATGTGAACCCGAAGGCGGCCACACCGGCGTGGATGGTCGACCGGCTGGCGCGCTGCGGGCAGCGTTCGGTCACGGCGCTGGTGGACATCTCGAACTACGTGATGTTCGAGTACGGCCGCCCGTCGCACATCTTCGACCTGGACAAGATCCACGGCGGTCTGACGGTTCGCTGGGGCAGGGCGGGCGAGTCGCTCAAGCTGCTGAACGGCAGCACGATCGAGGTCGATGCAGCGGTCGGCGTGATCGCCGACGACCAGGCCGTCGAGTCGCTCGCCGGCATCATGGGCGGCGATTCGACCGCAGTGTCCGACTCGACGAGCAACATCTACGTCGAGGCCGCGTTCTGGTGGCCCGAGGCGGTGTCAGGGCGCTCGCGGCGCTTCAATTTTTCCACCGACGCCGGCCACCGTTTCGAGCGCGGTGTGGACCCTGCGCTGACGGTCGAACACATCGAGCGCATCACGCAGCTCATCATCGACATCTGCGGCGGCGAAGCCGGCACCATCGACGACCAGGTATCGAGCCTGCCCACACTCAAGCCGGTGAGCTTGCGTGTGGCGCGGGCCGCCAAGGTCATCGGCATGCCAGTGACGCAGGTGCAATGCGAGGGTGTGATGCAGCGCCTGGGCCTGCAGTTCACCAGCGCGCCGGGGCAGTTGACCGTTACGCCGCCGAGCTGGCGCTTCGATCTGCAGATCGAAGAAGACCTCATCGAAGAAGTGATCCGCGTGCTCGGCTACCAGACCCTGCCGAACACGCCGCCGCTGGCGCCGGTCACGGCGCGCGTGCGCAGCGAGTCGTCGCGCAGCCTGGGCGCGCTGCGCCGCGTTCTGGCCGGGTGCGACTACCAGGAGACCATCAACTTCAGCTTCGTCGAAGAACGCTGGGAGCACGAGCTGGCCGGCAATGCCGAGCCGATCCGCGTGCTCAACCCGATCGCCAGCCCGCTGGCAGTGATGCGCTCCAGCCTGCTCGGCAGCCTGGTCAATGTGTTGCGCGTTAACCTGGCGCGCAAGGCGACGCGGGTGCGCGTGTTCGAATCGGGCCGCGTGTTCATGCGTGCCGCCGATGCCACCGACGGCCCGCTCAGCGTGGCCGGCGTGCATCAGCCGATGCGGCTGGCGGGCCTGGCCTACGGCAGTGCCGAGGCGGTGCAGTGGGGCACGGGCGAGCGCCCGGTCGACTTCTTCGACATCAAGGGCGACGTCGAGGCCTTGCTGGCCCCGCGCAGGGCGAGCTTTGTGCCGGCCGAGCACCCGGCCATGCACCCAGGGCGCTGCGCGCGCGTGGAGCTCGACGGGCAGGCCATCGGCTTCGTCGGGGAACTGCACCCGAAGTGGCGCCAGGTCTATGAGCTGCCGGCCGCGCCTCTGCTGTTCGAGCTTGACAGCGCGGCCTTGCAGGCGCGCGACGTGCCGACGTTTGCACCGCTGCCGCGCCAGCAGTCGGCGTGGCGCGACCTCTCCGTGATCGCCGGCGACAGCGTGACGCACGATGCGTTGATGCAGGCGATTGCTGCCGCCCACACCGGCCTGGTGCGCTCGGCGCGGCTGTTCGACATCTACAAGCCCGCCGCGGCGACCGCCGACATCGGCGCCGGTGAGCGCAGCCTGGCGGTCCGCCTGGAGTTGCTCGATGACGAGGCGACCCTCACCGACCCGCGCATCGACGGCGTGGTTGCCGACGTGCTGCAGGCCCTGAAGCAGCGCCTGGGCGTGCGCTTGCGCGCCTGAAGAAAGGGCCGCAGCGATGACCTCCTCCGACAAGGCCGAAGACAAGGTGATGCTGTCGACCCTCGAGACGCCGACCTTGACCAAGGCCGAGCTGGCCGAGCTGCTGTTCGACAAGCTGGGCCTGAACAAGCGCGAATCGAAGGACATGGTCGAGGCCTTCTTCGACATCATCCATGCCACTCTGGTGGCCGGCGACGACGTGAAGATGTCGGGCTTCGGCAACTTCAACATCCGCCGCAAAGCGCCGCGCCCGGGCCGCAACCCGCGCACCGGCGAGGCCATTCCGATCAAGGCGCGCGACGTCGTTACCTTCCACGCCAGCCACAAGCTCAAGGGCGTGGTGCAGGGCGACCCGCCGGCCGGCGAAATCGAATAGCCCGGGGCGACCCCGGTCTGGGGCTTCCAAGCCTGCAAGCGCGAAACATTCCACACCTCGGTGCGGGCGCCTGTTGGCCTTGGTGGGCTTGAGGCTTCCTTCGAGTAAAGTCTAGCTTTCTCTCCTGATCTTATTGATTTTTATGGAGAAAGCGCTTCCCGCCATTCCGGCCAAACGCTACTTCACGATCGGTGAGGTCAGCGATTTGTGCGGCGTGAAGCCGTATGTCCTGCGCTACTGGGAGCAGGAATTCACCCAGCTCAAGCCGATGAAGCGGCGCGGCAACCGGCGTTATTACCAGCACCATGAAGTGCTGCTGATCCGGCGGATTCGCGACCTGCTCTACGAGCAGGGCTTCACCATCAGCGGTGCGCGCAACCGCCTGTCCGACGGCCATGGCGCATCGGCCAGCGCAGCCGCTCCTTATGAAGTGGATGTCGAAGCCGACGAAGTGATCGACGTCGCAGCGATGCTGGCATTGAAGCCCGACGTGGCGGGCACCGCGGCGGCGTCGGCGAGCGACGGTGCGCCGTTCTCGATGGCGCAGTTGCGCGACGAACTGGTGGCGCTGCGCAGCTTGTTGTCCGATCCGAACTGAGCTCGCCGCTGAGGGCAGCCTGCGCGCTGCCCCTATAATCCTCAGCTTAGTCGGGGCGTAGCGCAGCCTGGTAGCGCACTTGCATGGGGTGCAAGGGGTCGCGAGTTCGAATCCCGCCGTCCCGACCAAAAAGCACAAGGGTTAGCAGGTTTGCACCTGCTAACCCTTTCTGCTTTGTGGCGCTGTGGGTACCCGATTGGGTGCCCGTTTGGCGGCCCTGCTCGCGGTGGGTAAGATGTCTGTATGGCGTCCCTACCAGAAGACAAGAAGGCGTACGAGGCACGGACGTTTGCTGCCGCTGGAACCGCCCTTCAGGCGGTGGTCCAGTTGGGTACCGTCGCCGTCTTGTTTACCGCGCTTTCTTACTTTGCTGGCGAAGTAATGCTGTGGAAGCAATACGGCGAGATTGGAATCAAGTGGTACGCAAACACCTTGCCGTTCGAAAGAAAAGTGCAGCAAGGTTCGGGCGCTTTGGTGCCACTCTTGGTCGTGGGCCTAATCGTTCTTCTCGAGTTGGCTTCGTCGAGAGCATACAAGGCGCAGATGCTTGAACTTTGGGCCGCGATCATCGCGCTCATCGGTTCAGTCTTTCTTGGCCTGAGCATCTATGTTCCATCGTCGCTTGGCCACACGTTGCCCATTGCGCTCTTTTCATTTGCGGCGTGCGGTGCGCTTGCATTTGGCGGCCTCGTAGTCCGATTGCGAGATTCGCAGCCAATCCTCTCTGGCCCCTTTCCATACATCTTTCCCACGGGTTTACTCGTCACAACTCTCATCGGCTCGCCCTTTTTCATGGGGAAGGAAAGGGGCCTAGACCTCGCACGGGAGTTGTCAACATCGAGTCCGACAGTGGCGTTGTCAGGCGAGTCCGTTGCTACGTGGACGCTGGTGGATGCGAATGGCGATACCGCGCTACTTTCCAGGGTGCCCGTGGATGCGCCCGCTCGCGAGTTCCGACTTGCAAAGCTCGACGCAACAACGCGTGTCTTCGCAACGAGCGAGCGAAAGGGTAGCGACGCCTCGTCAAATGCGGCCAGTGCAAGCCCAGCAACCGGTGCACTAGGCGCCGCCAAGGCAAGCTCTCCAGCAACTGCACCATCTGCCGTGCAAGCTGCATCTGCCACCAAGTAGCCACATGGCGGAGACAGAGCCTCGTGTGCCATCGCGCCCGAAAGAGCGGGTCGCGACATACCTGTACTTCTCCTCGCTTTACTTCATCACGTTGGGCACGCTCTACCTCTGGGGCTACTGGTCCACATTCAATGTCAACATCCTCGAATACTTAAGTCTTGCGGACGTTGTAAAGGCAACCGCCTATCCGATCGCGTCTGCGGCGATCTTCTTGCTCTTGGGGGTGGCATCCGGGGCGGTCTTGGCAACTGCGGATCCCCGTCTCTTCCCCACGGGCGGTGGTCGAGACTCGAACGTCGGCAAGTTCCTCTTCAAGTACTCGCGCCTCGCCGCGCCACTGTACGTGTCCGGCTTGGTGCTCGTCATTCAGTTCGGGCCAGACGTGAAGTGGCAAGCCCTGCCTCTATTGATTGCGCTTCCAGCGTACGCGTTTGCGATCGTCAAAGGATTCCTGATTGACGTCATTCCGCACACGGTTGTGCGCCTAGTCGTGTTGTTGCTGATCCCGCTGCTTCCACCGCTAGCGTTTGGCCACGGCAAGGTGCAATCGGGCGCAATTGCCAAAGGGAGCAAGTACGAGTTCGTTGCCTCTACGATCGAGGGGGTCAACATCGCGCACGACGCAAAGCCTGCGCAACGCCTCCGCTACCTAGGCCACGCAGGCGACTTCCTGTTCTTCATCGATCCGCGCTCTAAAGCCGTGGTGATTACAAGGTTCGATAGCACTAAATCGCTAGTCCTAGTGCCCTTCCCGAGTGCTGCGACCGACGCTGCCCCAGCCGCGCCCGCGTCGAGTGCCGCCGCGTCTGCCGCTAGCTCGTCGCCCGTTGCGTCTGCGCCGAAGCCATAGCCTGCCAAAGAAGCGCAGCAGGAAGCGCGATCCCGGCTTTCCGGTGCGCCTGCATCGCAGGCAGCACGACGCTGCGCGGCACGTCGTCCCAGCACAGCGGCCGATCCCGAAGCTGCGACCAGCGCAGCACTTCCACCAGCAGATAGCCCACGGCAGGGCGCTTGCGTTTCGGGATGTGCACGTGTTGCGGCGCCCATATGTCGTGCCGAGCGCTGCGACGCGTGTTGCACCGAGCCTGCTTCAGGCTCTGCACCGAAATGCCGGTCAGGCCGGCCACGATCTTGGTGTTCAGCAGCATGTCAGCCGCGATAGTGCGCGACGCACTGCCGCACGAACTCGAACGCGCTTTGCGCTGCTACGTCGCTCGCCACACCGCCTGCCCGCAGCGCATCGGCGATGCCGACTTCTATTCGGTGCAGCAGTCGCGACTGCTCCGCGGCGATGAGGTCCGCATACTTGGGACCCTGCGCCGGTAGCGCCAGCGTGGCGCGAATTGCCTCGGCCCGCATCGTGTAGTCGATAGTCGAATTCATGCGTCATGCTCCTGCGAGTTCAGTTCCGCCCATTGGTCGAACACGTCGCGCAGCGTGCGCATCTGCGCCCACGACAGCACCAGCACAGAGCCATCGGCCAACACGATGCCGGGGAAGCCGTCGTCGTTCTGCACGACAAGCGTTGCGCGTACCGCCTCGGGCGCGGGCTGGCGCATCAGCTTGTTGCGGCCGTAGGTGGCAACGTCCTCGACAAGCTGCACGGGCTGCAACTCGGCGCGCACTGGCAGTGGTGTCCCATTCATGCGGGCTCTCCTTCGGTGGCGGGCGTGGCCTTCGCGTCGCCGGTTGCCCAGCGGTCGAGCGGTGTTGTGTTGGTCGGCGCGCGCAGCACGTCGCCACCGGGCAGGTCCGGCAGGCTGAGGTATCCGTTGCGCAGTTCGTTCGGAGTTGCAAGGCCGGCATTGCACAGCTTGCTCAGGTACTCCGCTTGCTCGTTGCCGGGCAGGAGCAGCAGCGCCGTAAGGTCGTATTCGATGGTCGTTCCGGCCGCGCGCTCGTTGCGAGTCAGCAGCCGCTGCGCGAGCGCATCCGCCAGCCGAGCGGTAAAGGCGCGCAGGGTCAGGGCGTACAAAGCGCGCGTGCCTTCAGTTGCTGATGCGAAGGTCAGGTGGTCCAGGTCTTCGAGGAACTGGCGCGGAACTCCAAACGCGCGAGCAACGTCGGCGGTCGATGCCTGGATCGTTTCGAGCAACTGCGCGTCCACGGCCTTAAAGCCTATGTCGTGGTATTCCAGGCCATTGCTCAGCACTGCGGTTTTGCCGAGGCCGGGGCCCGAAAATGCGCGCTCCCACTCCGCTTGCAACTGCTTGGCAACTTGCTGGTCGATCTTGCCCGGGGCTTGCAGTACGCCGCGCGGCGCGCTCAGGTTCGAAAACAGCACGCGCTGCGCGTCGCGCGATTGCAGGGCCAGCGCAAAGGCAGGGGCGCAGGCCTGTACGGGTGGCACGCCCACCAGTCGGTTTGCTCCGGTGGTGCGGTACCTCGCGTGCACGACGTCTCGTTCGGGTAGCAACGCTGCGGGCTCGCCTAGCGCCAAGTCGGCCGCGACGCGATACCAAATGCGTCGCGAACCGTCTTCGACCTCTAGCTGCACGCGCCATGGCGGCAAGGCCCGCAGGTCGAATGGCGCACCCGTGCCGTCCCGCACGATCTGCAGGTAGCCATTGCCCACCAGCGCGCAAGAGAAGGCAAACAGCTCCGCATCGCTCTGCGTTAGCGTGGCGAGGGTGCGCGCCGTGGCGGTGTCTACCACCTGCAACCGCCCGCCGTTGCGCTGCCGTTCGTAGATCGAAGGCGGCGCGGTGCTCGCGGCATCGCTCAGCAGACTGCACGCGCGATACACGGCCGTAAGCGCCAGCACGCTCTGCGCGCTCACGATGGGGCTTGCAGGCAGCAAGGCGCCGCCCGCAGCGATGCGTGCGCCCAGCCAGGGCAGCGCAGTAGTGCCGGGCCATGCCGATGCCACAAAGGCCCGCACGCGGGCTGTAAGGCCCATTGCTGCGGCCTTTAGGCGGTGGTGGCGTTGCCGTACAGCACGTGCTGCGCGTCGAGCGTTAGCACCGAGCCCCGGTGCTCGGCCAGCAGCGTGATCTTGTTCTTCGTAAAGTCGTCAGCGTTCAGCCCGGCGACAACCGACACGCCCTCGCGGCTGGCCCACACGGCGCCTGTGTCGGCCCATGCGAGCAGCTTGCCGGCGGGCACGCTGGCGCTCGACACGATGCTGCCCGGAATGTTGCTCGGCATACCCAGGTACTCGCCCGAGCCGCTGGCCTTGGCAATCGACATGGCGAGGATGGTGTTCGGATTCAGGGCGACCTTCACGCTCACAGCGCCCGCGTTCACGAGCAACGTAGCAGCGCGGGCGATGGCGTCGCCGATGCTGTCGCCAGATGTCGGCGTATAGGCGGTGTATCGGAGCGCGCTGGTCATGTCGGCAAACAGGCCGGCGTCGGTCTTGTCCAGCAGCCCCGCGATCAACGTCACGTCGAGCAGTGCGCGCAAGCCCGACACGTCGTCAAGAACCTGACGGCTACATGGCAGGTGGTGGGCCCAGGTGTCGAGCGCTTGCGTAATTTCCTGGGTGTCCAGTTCCGACTCGGGCTTTGCGGCAAGCTCTTGCACTCGTGCGGCCCTGTTGCCGGTGCCGGTAGATGGGCTGCTGTCGTCTGGTGCGTAGCTCACACGCGTGTACGTCACCGAGTTCGAGCCGGCAATCGGAATCGACGCCAGCGCGAACAGCAAGCGGGACACGATGCCGTGGTGCGTCGATATCGGCCCGAGGTTTGCAGGCTGCACGGCGTAGCCCGGCGCGGGGCTTAGCGCTTGGTCGCTGCCCAGCGCGCGAATGTCCATCGGCACATCGACACGGGCGCGGCCTGCCTGCACCATGCGTGCGACCAGTCCATCGGCTCGCACCGCTTCGCTCAGGCTGCGCGCGGCGCCGGCTATTGGGCGGAGCGGCGCGGTGGGCTGTTCGACGGCCTGCGCATGGGTCTTCAGCTCATTCCAGCGTGTCTGTTCATCGGCGGTAAAAACGCGGCACTCAGCGTCGGCGCGCTCAACAAGCTGGGTCATCTCTATCAATGCGGTATCGCGGTTCATTGCAGGTTCCTCGGAGTTGGCGATGCAAGAAGGTCGGTATCGGCTTCGTAGTTCGAAGCCGCTTCGCGGGCTTTGGTGGCATGGCGGTGCAGTTCGCCGACGCGAGCGGCGGTGTACCGAGAGCAGGGCGTCAAACGCAGCCTCTTGGCCACGTCCAAGACCAGCTTCTCGCGAGCGGCACGCACCAGCACACGCGGGCTAACGCGGCCGTCGGCGATCTCGCCATGGCGTCCGATCTCCACGGTTAGCCGCTCCACGTCGGTGGCGGCGCGCACGAACAGCGCAAGGAGCGTCTTGTCAACGGGCGACCACGTGTCGGCAGGCCGTGCAGAGACGGATGTCTTCCACAACCGGCGTTCGGCGGGCGAAAGGGTTGCGGGCGGCTCAGGTAGGTGCAGGGCCTGTGCGGCTTTGTTCAAATTTGTGTTGCGTGGCATCGGTTGTCCTTCGGTTCGAGGCACCCCGCAACGAGAACTCAACGTTCCAACGGTTTTGTGGGCGACGGTGTGCGACGGGCAACCGCACAAGTTAGTCACCCGTATGCCATGTAGCGTACATGCAAACGCACCAAAGTGGTGCATGAAGTGGTATGCCGACAGATGCCTACGTTCGCTTGCAGCACGCCGGCCAGCCAGCAACTACCACCCAAACCACGCCCCGCGTGGCAACGCCTCGCAGGCCGGTTTCGAGACTCGTGGGTGGGAATGTGTGTGCCCGCGAAAAGGCAACACAAGTGCCCGATGTGCCCGCCCCTAAGGGTGCGGGCACATCGGGCACATAGCTATGTGCCCGGGGCGGGCACATCGGGCACATAGACCAGGCACATCGGGCACATAAGTCAACCGAGTGGGTCGTCTTCGCTTTCGATGGTGGCGTCCGCGAGCGCTCGCCCGTCTACCGTAAGCGAATAGTGCGCTCGCCCAGTGCCACCACCTACTTGCAATAGGCCACGCTGCACTGCCTTGTCCCGAAGCCGGTCCACCTTTGCGTTGCCGTGTCCAAGCTGCCTGCCTAGCGTGGGGCGGCCGATCCTTGGGTCTCGTCGATATGCAACAACCAGCGCCGCCATGTCCGCAGACTCCTGCTCGGCACGTAGATCGGCCTGCGTCGCATGTGGCGCAGCATCTCCGATCAGTTCGAGCACGACCCCGGAAACTGGGTCGGAGTGTTCTGCGTCCGGCATAACCTCGATCCGCAGAACGCGCCAAACGCTCGGCATCGGCTTGGCGCGAGCCTTTTGCTTCTTGCACTCCAGTTCCAGCTCGTACGCTCCAGCGGGCCGGCTTATCTTGTAGCGCACGAACATGGCCGCGGGCAGGGTGCTGCTCCCGCGCTCTCGGTTGGTCTCGGTGTGCCCTGTGTGGTGCACATGCCAGACGGCCGCCTTTGCTACGCGCTGCACTAGCCGACCCCCAGCGATATAGGTTCGCATGTCGGTCGATTTCGATTCGTCGCCGTCCAGAATCTCCGCCACTGGGTCGAGTACCAACACCGGCCGCGCCGCGCTCCCCAGCGCGGCTTGCTGCCTCTGCACCAGATCTGCAAGTTCTTTCGCGCGCCCTTCGGTTAGGCCCTCTATGTTCCCGTCGATTCGCTGCAAGTAGCCGGCCTCCAAGTTGCGCTGGGCGTGCGCATAGACCGACGGATCGAGCGTTTGGGAAAAGTGCTGGCGCCACGCGTGCAGGTTGTTGTCCCACAGCATTGGCGCCTCTTCGGCGGCATACACAACTACACGCGGCAGCACTGCCTTGCCGTCGAGCGATACGCCCGCAGCGAGGTAGACGCACAAGCCTTGCACCGACACGGACTTAAACGATTCGCTCTCGCCGAAAAAGATCACCTGCTCAGGCAGGTCGGGCAGCCACACGGGCGAGCCAAGCAGGTAGTCGACCCGCTTGGGCGGATCACGCAGCGGGTTGTATAGCCGAAGCCGGTTGCTGCTTTCTTCTACGGCCTTGCTTTCGAGCCCCGGCCAGCCGTTCTGCCGAGCAGTCTGCAATAGCGAGCGGATCGTATAGGCGTGGCGAGTCGTGTCGTCGTGGCCCATGCTTTGCCACTTCTCCGCGCACTTGCCTTCCTTCCACTTCGGGCTCGACTGGCTGGCTTGGTCCCACAGGGCGAGCGCTTCGTCCGAGCCGTCGAACTGCGCGTGCAAAGCAAAGCCGACACGCAGCCATTCGTGGTAGCCGTCGAACATCGCAGGAGGGAGGTGCCCCAGGAGTTCGCGGGCTACTTCGATGGTTACGCCGGCAACCGGCGCGTTCTCGATTGGCGCCGGAGGAGCATTCCCGACCGTAGTCTGTTCCGCTGGCGCACCTTGCAGCAGCCATTCGGGAGTCCGTGCCGGCGAGAGGTTCGGCGACTTGCCCCACTCGTAGAGCGCGCCCGTATCCGGGTGCACGCTTGGTGCCGCGAGCACATAGCCCTTGCCGTGGGCCTTTACGTCGATCCCTTCGCCGTAGATGGCCCGCAACGCCGATTCGCTCGGCGGGTCTCCGCGCAGCACGAAGTGCACACCACCACCGCCCGAACGCTGCACGGGCGTGTGCAGCGGGGCGAGCCGATCGACCACCGCCGCCTGCAAGCTGTGGTTCTTGTACACATCGACATCGAGCACGTAGCAGCCGACCGGCGGCGTCGCGCCGAGGTTGGCAGTCGGGTAGGTGCGCCACCACCCGGCGACCGTGGCGAGTTTTTGCGTTGCGTCCTTTAGCCCGTGGCGTACGAGCAGCCCCGCTGGCTTTTTGCCCTTAGCGACTACGGGGAACACCGACCACCCAGCGGCTACAAGTTCGGCGGCGGCTACCTCGAACGGGGTTTGCGCGGGCTGGTCTGGGACTGCGACAATCGGCGTGCCGGCCCTGCGCTTCGTCGAGGTTGGGCGTTTTTGCGGATCTACTTTTTGGCCCGGCCTAGCAGCCGGGCCTTTCTTCTGGTGGGCCATGGCGTCACGCTCCCTTGCGAGCGTTGGCGCGACTACGCTGCGTCGGCGTAACCGCGGCGATGGCCGAGCCTTGCGGGGTGGCCTGCCTGTGTTCGCCTCGGTCGGCTAGCCACTTGCGAATTTCTTTCTCCCGCCAAGCGACGGAGTTGTCGCCTATGGAGATTCGTTTGGGAAACTTGCCGGCAGCTTCGAGTTGCCGTATGCGGCTCTTAGAGAGGCCAACGGCTTCTTGCACTTGCCACGGTCGCAGCACACGCAATTCGTCGAGAGAGGGAAGGGCAGACGTGGAGTTTTCGGACATGCTTGTATCGCGCGCTTTTTGGCGCGCGCCCTAGTGCGCCCGTCTTGTTCGACGGGCAGTTGCGCACTAGGGGAACTAAGCAATCCGTGTCGGTCTAGAAACGACCGATTGGAAGGCGGGTGTCAGCAGGTCACCTCGCCATCGCCACCTAACCTCGCCGGTGCAAACATGGGCGGGGCAGCGCAATTGTAGGTAAGGCCGCGCAGTGCAGGGCAACGACGAACACGCCCGGCGAGGCGAGCCGCATTCGTCCGATTTGCTATGACTATTACCGTTTATGTTTCGATAGTTTGTACTACCGAGTTTCATTGGTACCTAATGTTTGTATAACCTCGCCGGTTAACGGACACTAACTTAACGCTGCGAGTTTTTGGCCCCATCGCTCTAGCGCTTCGCGCCGTTCAGCCAAATAGTCGTGCTGGTTGTAGACGGATTCCATGCCTTGCAGCTTGTGGCCGATTACACGCTCGGCGATAGGCGAGGGCACGCCGAGCATTGCCAGCCCTGTGCGGCACGTGCGCCGCAGGTCGTGTGGCGTAAATGGCTCCAGCCCCAACTCCCCACCGTCTGGTCCGTCATCGATCGACTTCGCTGTGCCTAGCTTGCGCAAAATCGCCCGGGATAGGGAATGCCTGTCGATAGGGCGGTCGGTCGGCTTGTCGTCGCCCAACTTGGCGACCATCGGTTGCCACTGCGGAGAAGGGAAAACATGCGCACTGCCCGCGTTGTAGATTGCCGCTTGCGCGAGCAACCCGCGAGCATGCGTCGATAGTGGCACCTTGTGTTCTTCGCCTGTCTTGTAGCGCTCGGCGGGTATGGTCCACAGGTCTCCCGCCTTGCTCAGTTCCACCTTCGTCATGCCCGATACTTCGCCGGGTCGCTGGCCCGTGGCGAGCACGAATCGAAGTGCTAGAACCGTTACGACGTGCAGGTCTACCAGCGGAAGGCGGCAAAGCAAGCGCGTAAGTTCCCAGTCGGCGAGCACGCGGGTACGGTTCTTGGCCTTGCCGACGACCTTGTGCTTCTTAACCGTTGCCAGCGGGTTACGGTCGATGTGGTCGCGGTCCACGGCGAAGTCGAGCATCTGGCGCAGGCTCGAAAAGAGAACAGACGCCATGCGGTGCTTTCCTTCGGCCTTCGTGTCGTCCACGATCTCTAGCAACTCTGCTTTGCCGAGGTCGCGAATTGGCGTGTTGCCAATCTTGTCGAACACACGCCGTTCGAATGCCGCTCGCACGCCGTCCCCACCATCCTTCCGACCGTGCCGCACGCCCTCGGCGTCCTTGTTCGGCGCCAAGTCCACCTTCACCCAGTGGTCGAACACCTGCCGAAAGGTCTTGCCGCGCACGGCCGCTCGTTCTGCGGCACGGGCGTTTGCGATCGCCTCGGCCTTGTGCTCCTGCTTTTCAGTTGCAGGGTCGATACCGTTCGCCGACTTGGCTCGGGCGGTCTTGTGCGCCGCGATGGCCTGTTTCACAGTCATGTGGGGGTACTCGCCTAACGTCAGGCGGCGCTTCTTGTCCCCCTGGCCGGTGCGATACAGATAGACGAAAGTGCGCCGGCCCGTCGTGGACACTCGAACGCACAGTCCATCGTCGTAGAACACTTCGTAGCGGCCATTGTCGCTGGCATTGCGGGGGGCGCGTGGCTTCAGGCTCTGCAAAGCCTTGTCGGTAACTTGCACCATGGCACGGGGTCGGAGTGGCGGGTACCCGATTGTACTTGGGTACCCGAAAACTGCCCTGCTTGCGGTTGCGTGCGATTGCGCGTGGGTGCAGTTCGCATCGGCACTCTACATAGTTAGAAAGTTGCCCTTTGGGCTACCTTGTACGTGCCATTGCTACCGATTGCGACCCCTTGTCTTTTTATGGGGTGCAAGGGGTCGCGAGTTCGAATCCCGCCGTCCCGACCCATCAAATCAATGGGTTAGCTCTCACAAGGAGCTAGCCCATTTTTCCTTTCCGGGGTGTGGCGTCAGAATTGAGAGCAGCAGAGCGTTCGTTTGTCGAGGAAGTGAAAAGCGGGCGAGCGCTTTCGCGGCGAGGGCTTCTGGCGGTCACCAAGGCGCCGCTGGCCCCTGGCGCATCACGCGCTGGCCTGAAACCGCAGCACACGACAACCCTGTCCACCCCTCAGACCGTTGACAGCAGCGAGCTAGCTTTTCGCCGCCTCGCGGTGCAGCCAGGTCAGAAACGCCTCGACCGGCGCACGCTTGGCGTGCCGCGCCGGGTAGACCGCAAAGTGCGCCTTGATCCTGATCGCCTTGTCGAGGCCGAGCACCGGCCGAAGCTTGCGCTCTGCAATGTGGCCGGCAGCGATCGTGGTGCTTTCCAGCGCCACGCCCAGGCCCTGCGTGGCCGCATCCAGCGCCATCTGCGCGCGGTCGAAGCGCACCGCAAAACGGTCGGGCGCGCGCTTGCTCGTGTACTTCGCAAACCAGTCCGGCCACTGCACGACGCTCACGTTGCTCTGGATCAGCGGCACCTCGAACAGATGCTCCGGCCGCTTCAGGCGATGTTTCTGAATGAACGCCGGACTGGCCAGCGGGACGATGCGTTCTTCGAACAGCGGCTCGACGACCAGATCGGGCCACTGCGGCACGCCGTAGCGGATGTCGATGTCGGCCTGCCCGAGCGCGAAGTCGCTGTGCGTGTGCGCCGCCGAGAGGTTGAGCGCGATGTCGGGGCAGGCCTGCGCGAACCCGTGCAGCCGCGGCATCAGCCACAGGCTGGCCACGCTCGGCGCCGAGTGAACGTACAGGCTGTTGCTCACGCCCTGGCGCAGGTCGTCGGTCGCCGCGGCAATGGCCGAGAGCGCACCGCCAACGCGCGACAGGTACAGCTCGCCGGCCGTGCTCAGCCGCACGCCGTGCGCGCTTCGTTCGAACAGGCGCACGCCCAACAGTGATTCGAGCCGTGCCACCTGGTGGCTGATCGCCGACGCGGTCAGGTGCAGTTCTGCCGCCGCGAGCGCGAAATTGCGCCGGCGCGCTACAGCCTCGAAGGCCAGCAGGTTGTTGACGGGAGGAACGGAGGCCATCGGGTGAACCCTCACGTTGAATGACAGATTGTCATCTTAGGCTGAAAGAACTTCGCTTGTCGTCATGCAGTCTGTCGCCGAAGATTTGGCTCACACCAAACGACAGGAGATGAATGATGTTGCTCAAGGACAAGGTTGCCGTGATCACTGGCGGTGCCGGGCTCAACGGCCTGGGCTTCGCCACCGCACGGTTGATGGCGGCCCACGGCGCTCAAGTGGTGGTGCTGGATCTGGCCCGCGCCGAGCCGGCTGCCGCCGCAGCGAAGCTGATTGACGGCCACCACGGCCAACACCTGGGTCTGGTCGCCGACGTGACCGACAAGGCCTCGTGCGACGCTGCCGCCGCGGCGGTGCTGAAGGCCTTCGGCCGCATAGACGTGCTGGTCAACAACGCCGGCATCACGCAGCCGGCGAAGACCTGCGACATCACCGGCGCCGACTACGACCGCATTCTCGACGTGAGCCTGCGCGGCACGCTGTACATGTCGCAGGCCGTGCTGCCGGCGATGCAGAAGCAGCAGAGCGGTTCGATCATCTGCATCTCGTCGGTGTCGGCACAGCGCGGCGGCGGCATTCTCGGCGGCCCGCACTACTCGGCGGCCAAGGCCGGTGTGCTCGGCTTGGCCCGCGCGATGGCGCGCGAGTTCGGCCCCGAGGGCATCCGCGTCAACAGCATCACGCCGGGCCTGATCGGCACCGACATCATCAAGGGCAAGCTGACCGAGGAGAAGAAGGCACAGATCGCCGAGACGATCCCGCTCGCCCGCCTGGGCCGCGCCGACGACATCGGCGGCGCCTGCGTCTTTCTTGCCAGCGACCTCTCGCTGTACTGCACCGGCATCACGCTCGATGTGAACGGCGGCATGTTGATCCACTGAACTGCACCCCTCGCCAACACAAGCCACTCAATCCTCGACGGAAACACTGACCATGCAATCCAAGACCTTCACCCTTACCCTGCTGGCCCTGGCAGCCAGCAGCCTCATGTTCCCCCTGGCCTCGCAGGCACAGGCCCTCAAGCTCACCCTCGGCCACGGCGCCGCGCCCGGCAACCCGCGTCATGAAGCCGCGGTCAAGTTCGCCGAGGTGGCCAAGGCCAAGAGCGGTGGCCGAATCGACGTGCAGGTCGCACCTTCGGCCCAGCTCGGCGACGACGCCGCGATGGTGACTGCGCTGCGCACCGGCGCGCTCGACATGTCGGCCAACTCGCAAGGCGCGGTCGCCAACGCCGTGCCCGAGTACGCCGCGTTCGGCATGCCTTTCCTGTTCTCCGGTACGGCCCAGGCCTTCAAGGTGCTGGACGGCCCGCTGGGCAAGGAGTTGAGTGACAAGTCCGCCGAGAAAGGGCTGGTCGTGCTCGGCTACTGGGACAACGGCATCCGCCACATGACCAACAGCAAGCGCCCGATCACCAAGGTCGAGGACATGAAGGGCCTTAAGATGCGCACCCCGCCCGATGCAGTGCTGGTGGACATCATGCAGTCGCTCGGTGCCGAGGCACAGCAGATCAAGTTCGCCGAGCTGTACGTGGCGCTGCAGCAAGGTGTGGTCGATGGGCAGGAGAACCCGCTGGTGAACATCCACGCCAGCAAGCTGTACGAGGTGCAGAAGCACCTGGCGCTGACCAGCCACATGTTCCAGATGACGCCCTTCCTGATGAGCAAGCGCACCTGGGACAAGTTGTCCGAGGCCGACCGCAAGGCGGTCACCGAAGCCGCCGCCGAGGCCACGGCTGTGCAACGCAAGCTCTCGCAGGAGTCGGACGACAAGCTGCTCGGTGAGCTCAAGGCCAAGGGCGTGCAGGTGACCACGGTCGACAAGGCGGCCTTCGAGAAGGCGACTTCCCCGGTGGACGACAAGTGGCTGGCCACGCCGATCGGGCCGTACGTCAAGAAGGTCATCGCCGCTGCCCGCAGCAAGTAACACAAACCGGACCCTGGGCGCCTGGTGGTGCCCGGACCGGACAGGAGACATCCCATGAATGTTGTCGAACGCAACGCCGTGGAACGCGGCGTGGTGGGGCTGTGCCGTGTGCTGCTCTGGCTGAGCACGCTGGCCATCTTCGTGATTCTGGTGGCCAACACAGCCTTGCGCTACGCCAAGGGCACCAGCCTGCAATGGGCCAACGAGGTGCCGGAACTGCTGTTCCCGTGGCTGGTGATGTCTGGCGTGGTGCTCGCCGCGGTGCACGGTGCGCACATCGCCACCACCTTTCTGATGGAGGCCGTGCCGGCCGCCGTGAGGCGAGTGGTCGCGGTGCTGAGCTGGCTGATCGTCGCCGCCCTGTACGGCGCGCTGGCCGTGGCGACCTTTCGCATGCTCGACATCGTGCATGACGAGAAGTCGCCGATCCTGCAACTGCCGGGTTCGCTGACCTACGGCTGTGTGATGTTCGGCATGGCGCTGCTCTGCCTGCTGGCACTGCAATCTGCCTGGAAGGCCCGGCACGCGCAGCCCGAACTGGCCGCCCCCGACGCCGAACCCCATGTGCCGACGGCACATTGGTGAACCCACGCCTTACAGGAGAACACCATGAGTGCATTGATCCTCGTTGTCTTTCTCGGTGCGGCGGTGGCCGCCATGCCGATCGCCCATGCGCTGCTGCTGTCGGCGATGGCAGCTGCGGCCACCTCGGACCGCGTGCCGCTCGACCTGCTGGTGCAGCAGATGGTCGCGCAGGTGCAGAGCTTTCCGCTGATCGCGATTCCCTTCTTCATGCTGACCGGCTCGCTGATGATGGGCGGCAAGCTCGGCGAAGCGTTGGTGGGTGTGCTGTCGACGCTGATCGGCCGCTTCCACGGCGGCCCGGCGCAGGTGGGCGTGCTGTCGTCGACCTTGTTCGGCGGCGTCTCGGGCTCGGCCGTTGCCGACGCCTCGGCGATCGGCTCGCTGCTGATCCCCTGGCACAAGCGGCTCGGTTACCCGGCCGCTTTCTCGGCGGCGACGCTGGCGGCGGCAGCAACGATCGACATCCTGATCCCGCCGTCGATCCCGATGATCCTGTTTGCGCTGAGCTCGAACGCCTCGATCGCCGAACTGTTCGTTGCCGGCGTGATGCCCGGCCTGCTGATGTGCGGCGGCTTCATGGCTGCATGCTGGTGGGTCGGCTGGCGGCGCAACTTGCCGCGTGACCTGTCGCGCTTCGACGGGCCGGCCTTCCGCAAGCACCTGCTGTATGCCGCGCCGGCGGTGGTGTTGCCGGTGCTGATCATCATCTTCCTGCGCTTCGGCATCGCCACGCCCACCGAGGTGGCCGTGCTGTCTACCTTGTACGCCGGCGCGGTGTCGGCCCTGATCTACCGTGACCTGGGCTTCAAGCGGCTGAACGACTCCGTCGTGCAAGCCGGCCTGGCCACCGGTGTGGTGCTGCTGGTCATCATGGCCTCGGCCGCGATCGGCTGGCTGCTCACCTTCGACCAGATGCCGCAGGGCATCGCGCAATGGGTCCAGGCCAACGTGCACATGAAGTGGCTGGTGATCCTGCTGATGAACCTGATGATGCTGTTCCTGGGCATGTTCATCGACCTGCCCGCCGCCATCCTGCTGCTGACGCCTGTCTTCGTGCCGATGGCCCAAGGCATCGGCATGGACATGACGCAGCTCGGGATCATGATGGTCGTGAACCTGGCGATCGGCCTGTACACGCCGCCGGTGGGCACCACGCTGTTCATCACCAGTGCGCTGGCCAAGGTCAAGGTCGGCCAGACGGTGCGCGAACTGGGGCCGTTCTACCTCGTCGCCTTCGGCGTGCTGGCCCTCGTGTCGTACGTCCCGGCCTCCATCCTCAAGTGACCCTTCTCATTCAAGGAGATATTCAATGACCACCAACAAGACCGCGCTCGCCAGGCTGGCGCAAGTCGCCTACCGGATCCGCCGCTATGCACTGCGCATGGGCGAGGTGCAGGGCCAGGGCTACATCGGCCAGGCGCTCGGCTGGGCCGACGTGCTGGCCGTCGCCTACGGCCACGCGATGACGCTGCGCCCCGATCAACCCGAGTGGGAAGGCCGCGACCGCTTCCTGCTCTCGCACGGCCACTATGCGATCGCGGCCTACGCGGCCTTGATCGAAGCCGGCATCATCCCCGAGTCCGAACTCGAGACCTACGGCAGCGACGACAGCCGCCTGCCGATGTCGGGCATGGCGACCTACACACCGGGCATGGAGATCTCCGGCGGCTCGCTCGGCCAGGGCCTGGCAATCGGCGTCGGCATGGCGCTCGCGCTGGCCCACAAGAAGAGCCCGGCCTTCGTCTACAACTCCATGTCCGATGGCGAACTCGACGAGGGCTCCACCTGGGAGGCCGCGATGGGCGCCGCGCACCACGGCCTGGGCAACCTGATCTGCCTGGTGGACATCAACAACCAGCAGGCCGACGGCCCGTCGGGCAAGGTGATGGGCTTCGAGCCGCTCGCCGACAAGTGGGCCGCGTTCGGCTGGTTCGTGCAGCGCGTCAACGGCAACGACCTGCCGGCTGTGGTGGCCGCCTTCGATGCCGCACGCTCACTGCCCGACCCGAAGCCGCGCGTGATCCTGTGCGACACGCTGATGGGCAAGGGCGTGCCCTTCCTTGAGCAGCGCGACAAGAACCACTTCATCCGCGTCGACCCGCCCGAGTGGCAGTTGGCCATCCAGACACTCGACCAATCCCAGCCCTACATGCTGCCCGAAGGAGCCACGGCATGAGCCGCCGTGCCGCCCCCAAGGCGCCTACCGCAGTGCGCAGCACAAAGGAGTCCAAATGAACACGACCGTCACCCCGAACAAGCCGCGCCTGACGACGTCGGCGATGATCGCCTCGATCGCCAGCGAGGGGCAGCGCGTCAAGGCCGCCCCGTTTGGCAAGGCCCTGGTGGAACTGGCCGCCCACCGGCCCGAGATCGTCGGTTTGACGGCCGACCTGGCCAAGTACACCGACCTGCACCTGTTCGCGCAGGCCTACCCGGAGCGCTTTTTCCAGATGGGCATGGCCGAGCAGTTGCTGATGGCCGCGGCCGGTGGCATGGCCAAGGAGGGGCTGATTCCCTTCGCCACCACCTACGCCGCATTCGGCACGCGGCGCGCCTTCGACTTCATCCACCAGGTCATCGCCGAAGAGAACCTGAACGCCAAGATCTGCTGCGCACTGCCGGGCCTGACCACCGGCTATGGCCCGAGCCATGCGGCGATCGAAGACATCGCGATGATGCGTGGCGTGCCGGGGCTGACGATCGTCGACCCCTGCGACGCGCTCGACATCGAACAGGCCGTGCCGCAGATCGCCGACCACAAGGGCCCGGTCTACATGCGCCTGCTGCGTGGCCAGGTGCCGCTGGTGCTGGACGAGTACGACTACCGGTTCGAGCTCGGCAAGGCCAAGATGCTGCGCGACGGCAACGACGTGCTGGTGATCTCCAGCGGCTTCATGACGATGCGTGCGCTCGAAGTGGCCGAGACCTTGCGCGCCGACCATGTCGACCTGGCGGTGCTGCATTGCCCGACGATCAAGCCGCTCGACGAAGCGACGATTGCCGAGGCGGTGCGCTGCAAGCCGCGCCTCGTGGTGGTGGCCGAGAACCACTCGGTGATCGGTGGCCTGGGCGAGGCGGTGGCCAGCGCGCTGCTGCGCCTTCGCGTGCAACCGGCGGGCTTCCAGTTGGCGGGGCTGCCCGACGCGTTCCTCGATGCCGGCGCGCTGCCCACGCTGCACGATCGTTACGGCATCAGCCGCGAGGCGCTGGCGGGTCGCATCAAGGCCTGGCTCGGCTGATCACGATGGGCGTGGCTGCGGCCCGCTGTGGCCCGCTGTCTGGCGTGGGTAGACTGAGGGGCGAGGCCGCATCGGCCGCCCCCGACCCATCTCCGGAGACATCGACATGCAGAAGAACATCCACCGCGCGGCGCGCAGCACTCGCCTGTTGGCCGTGGCCGCCGCGGTGGCTGCTGCGGTGGCGCTGGCCGCCTGCAGCACCGCGCCGACCGTGCCGCGCTGGCAGGGCGAGGCGCCCGCCTCGCTGCTGTGGGTGGGCAACAGCTTCTTCTACTTCAACAACAGCATGCACGGGCACCTGGGCGGTCTGCTCAATGCAGCCGGCGTGCGCGGCATTCGCCAGACGTCGGTGACCATCAGCGGTGCCGGCCTCGACTGGCACGACATGGCCTCGCATTTCAAGCCCGGCACGGGGATGGCGCGCTACAGCTTCACGCCCACCAACGACGTTGCCTTCAACCAGTTCGAGCGCGCCTACGACATGGTGTTGATGATGGATTGCAGCCAATGCCCCATCCACCCCAAGCTGCAGCAGGCGTTCCAGGACACCGCCAAGGACCATGCCGCGTCAGTGCGCAGCGCGGGGGCCGAGCCGGCGCTGTTCCTGAGCTGGGCCTACCAGGATCAGCCGGAGATGACCGGGCAGCTGGCCGCCGAATACATCAAGGTCGGCCGCGCGAACAACATGCGCGTGGTGCCGGCCGGGCCGGCGTTTGCGGCGTCCATCGCCAGGCGGCCGGAACTCAATCTCTACGCGCCGGACAAGCGCCACCCGAGCCTGGCCGGCACCTATCTCGGTGCGGCGGTGGTGATGGCGAGCCTGTTCAAGAAGTCGCCGGTGGGCAACACCTACACAGCCGGCCTGGCGCCGGACGTGGCGCAGCACCTGCAGACGGTGGCCTGGGAGACGGTGCAGTCTTTCAAGCCCTGACCTGCAGGGCTGCCGCAGAGCCTGCGAGCGCGTTCAGCGGTCGTAGGCAAAACCAGGCGCCGGCGGCAGAGTCTGCGCGTTGGTGGCACTGGCCACGATGCCGTCGGCCAGGACGATCACGCTGCCGGCGGCAGTGATCGTGGTCATCGCGGACAAGGTCGGCTTGGCGGCCTTGACGTTGGCGGCCGCGGTCTGCGTCTTCGGTGCGTCCACG
>JANMYQ010000110.1:0-8981 GCA_031382215.1 Methylibium sp. | reverse complement strand
GACCTCAACTCGGTGTTCGGGGGCGCGGCATCTCAGTTCCGCGGCCTCAACAGCCGCGAGCCGGGGCAGTGGCCCCTGCTGCCCAAGCTGCTGGCCTGGACAGCACTGGGCGCGGCCGTGGTGCTGCTGGGCTGGTTTGCGGTGCTTCAGGGCGCGCACGAAGAGCTGGATCGCGAGCGAGCCAAGGAACCCACGCTCAAGGCCGACTACCGGTCCAAGCTGGGGCAGGCGGTCAACCTGAGCGAGTTGCGCAAGCAGAAGCTGCAGGTCGAGGAATACGTGACCCAGCTCGAGAAGCAACTCCCTGGCAAGGCGGAGATGGACGCGTTGCTGTCCGACATCAACCAGGCGGGTCTCGGGCGCGGGCTCCAGTTCGAGTTGTTTCGCCCTGGCCAGGTGGCGGTGAAGGACTATTACGCCGAGTTGCCCATTGCCATCAAGGTCACCGGCCGCTATCACGACCTAGGGGCGTTTGCGGCCGACATCGCCAATCTCTCGCGCATCGTGACCTTGCACAACCTGAGCATCGCCACCGTGCGTGACTCGGCCGGGTTGTTGACGATGGATGCCACCGCGCGGACCTACCGCTATCTCGACGCCACCGAACTCGAAGAGATCAAGAAGGCTGCCGACAAAGCCAAGGCGGCGGGGGCGAAGAAATGAGGCAGGTCGAGCGATTGAAGTTGCTTGCGCCGCTGGCACTGGCAGTGGCTGCCCTGGCCGGCTGCAGCGGCGAGCAGGAAGAGCTTGCGCAATGGATGGAGCAGCAGCGCCGCGAAGTCAAGCCCGACGTGCCGCCGCTGTCGGCACCCAAGAAGTTCAACCCGCAAAGCTACCTGGCGCTGAGCGGCGTCGAGCCATTCAGCACACAAAAACTCAGCGTCGCCCTCAAGCAAGAGGCCAGACAGCCGAATTCCCTTCTGTCTGCGGAAATCAACCGTCGCAGGGAACCGTTGGAAGCCTACCCGCTGGACAGCATGACCATGGTGGGCAGCGTGGTGAGGACCGGTCGGCCTTATGCGCTGCTGAAAGTGGACAACCTGTTGTACCAGGTCAAGCCGGGCGACTACCTCGGTCAGAACTACGGAAAGATCACCAAGATTTCTGAAACCGGTGTCTCGCTCAGGGAGATCGTTCAGGATGCAGCGGGCGAATGGATCGAGCGCACCAGCGCCCTCCAGCTCCAGGAGAAGGCGCGATGAACAACAGTCAGGAGATTCAGATGATGAGCAAGTGGCGCGCACGTGCCCTGGCGTTCGCGTTGTTCGTTGGCGCGCCCGCCTTGGCGCTTGCCCAGAATGCGATCCAATCGATCAACAGCACACAGCAGGCCGGCTCGGAGGTGGTGCGCATCGAGTTGAGTGAAGCGTTGACCGCGGTACCCGCCGGTTTCACGATTCAGGCGCCCCCCCGCATCGCGATCGATCTGCCCGGTGTGGCCAATGCGATGGGGCGCACCAGCGTCGAACTCAATCAAGGCAATCTGCGCTCCGTCAGCGTGGCGCAGGCTGGTGACCGCACCCGGCTCGTGCTGAACCTCAAGCAAGCCACCAGCTACCGGGCGCAGCTCGAAGGCAAGGTGCTGCTGCTGGTGCTGGACAGTGCGCCGGCTCCGGTGGCGGCGGGCGCCCCGGCAACGCCTTCGTCACAGCGCTTTGCCGAAAGCCTGAACACCTCGCAACTGGCGCTGAAGGGCATCGACTTCCGCCGTGGGGCCGATGGCGCCGGCCGCGTTGTCGTCGATCTGCCGAACAACCAGGTCGGCGTGGACATCCGCCAGCAAGGCAAGGGTCTGGTCGTCGAGTTCCTGCGCTCCACCCTGCCCGAAAACATGCGCCAGCGGCTCGACGTGACCGACTTCGGCACGCCGGTGCAGTTCGTGTCCAGCTCCCAGGCCGGGGATCGGGTTCGCATGGTGGTCGATTCGCGTGGTGCGTGGGAACACAGCGCCTACCAGAGCGACAACCAATTCGTGCTCGAGGTTCGCCAACAGAAGATCGACCCCAACAAGCTCACGCAGGGCCCGGGTTTTGCCGGCGAGAAGCTGTCGCTGAACTTCCAGAACATCGAAGTTCGGGCGCTGCTGCAGGTGATTGCCGACTTCACCAATTTCAACGTCGTGACCAGCGACACCGTGACCGGCAACGTGACCTTGCGCCTGAAGGACGTGCCGTGGGACCAGGCGCTGGACATCATCCTGCAAGCCAAGGGGCTGGGCCTGAGGAAGTCGGGGAACGTGATCTGGATCGCACCGAAAGACGAATTGGCGACCAAGGAAAAGGTCGAGCTGGAATCCAAGGCGCAAATTGCGTTGCTGGAACCGCTGCGCACCCAGTCTTTCCAGTTGAACTACACCAAGGCCGAAGAAGTGGCCAAGGGCCTGACGGGGCAGTCGAGTGGCCAGGGCGGCGGCGGTGCGGGCGGCGGTGCCACGACCTCGCGCATTTTGTCGAACCGCGGCAGCGTGCTGTACGAGACGCGCACCAACCAGCTGTTCGTCAGCGACATTCCATCAAAGCTCGAAGAGATCCAGGCGATGATCGCCAAGATCGACATCCCGGTGCGCCAGGTGCTGATCGAGGCCCGCATCATCGAGGCCGACGACAAGTTCGGTCGTTCACTCGGTGTACGTTTGGGCGGCAACGACATGCGCGGCATCCGCGGGGGCCTGTCGGGCTACAACGTCGGAAACGGCAACCAGGCGACCGTGGGCGGCAACCTGAATGCGGTGGGCCAGCAGACCGGGCAGAGCACACCCTACAACTACAACGACACCCAGTTCGTCAACTTGCCGGCGGTGCTGCAGGGCATCGCAAACCCGGCGGCGACCTTCGCGCTGTCGCTGTTCGGGGCTTCGTCGAACCGCTTCCTGAACTTGGAGATCTCTGCGCTGGAAGCGGATGGCAAGGGCAAGATCGTCTCCAGCCCGCGTGTCATCACGGCCGACCAGGTCAAGGCGCTCATCGAGCAGGGCACCGAACTGCCGTACCAGACGGCGACCTCCAGTGGCGCCACGGCACTGCAGTTCCGCAAGGCGAACCTGAAGCTCGAGGTCACGCCCCAGATCACCCCGGAAGGCAATGTGATCCTTGACGTGGACGTGACGAAAGACAGTGTTGGTCGGTCCACATCGGCCGGCTTTGCAATCGACACCAAACACGTGAAGACGCAGGTACTGGTCGAGAACGGCGGTACCGTCGTGATCGGTGGCATCTTCGAGCAGTCCGATCGCGACGAGGTGGTGAAGGTGCCGTTCCTGGGCGACATCCCGTTCCTGGGCAACCTGTTCAAGACACGGTCCAAGACCTCGGACAAGACCGAGTTGCTGATCTTCCTCACGCCCAAGGTGCTGAGCGACAAGACGGCAACGCGTTGATCCTGTTTGCTGAACCCGAAGCTGGCTCGTTTGGCTTTTGATAACTCGCCCAGGACAGGCTGCCGGCCGACTGGAGCACTGAATAGGTGTCGGAGATGAAATCAGTTCTGTTGGCCGTGACCGCGCCTGTAATTGCCTCTCTCGTGTTGCTCGGTGGCTGCGGCGGTGGCGACGACGATCGCTCCGGCAGCTTGACCGAACTGAGCGTGCAGCCGGCAGACATTGGTTGGACTACCGCCACGGGATCGACCTCCTGCTACGTGGGGCCGGCTGGCAATGTGAAGATCCTTGGCGGGGCGCCGCCCTATCGGCTCACTGCCTCCTTTCCGGACCGGATTCTTGTCGTTGCGCAGGTCGATGACCTCGGCGGTGTCTTTGCGATCACCTTTGCCGCAGGGACCGGAGGCAGTTGTTTTGATCCCGGCAGCGTGACCGTGACGGACACCTTGGGGCGAACCATCTCGGTGACCTTGACCAACACGATCGGGTCATGATCGAAGGGGGCAGCGTCGTCAGAGCCGAGCTCTGACCGCCCCGTTCCCGTGGACCAAGCCGCCTGACCTGCTGAGCTAGCATTCAGGGTCAGCCACCGGCCCGCCAGGTCGCACCCGACCGCGCGGTGAAGAAGTCCATGCACCCTCTCGAAACATGAAGCCGCTCGCCCTGGTCGGCATGCCCGGCGGCGGCAAATCCACCGTGGGCCGGCATCTGGCCCGCAGCCTCCAGCTTCGGTTCGCCGATTCAGACACCGAAATCGAGCGCCGCATCGGTTGCCCGATCCGGGTCTTCTTCGAACGTGAAGGCGAAGCGAGCTTTCGCGACATCGAACAAGAGGTCGTCGGTGAACTGATCGCACGCCAGACCGGCGTGATCGCCACCGGCGGCGGCACCGTGCTGCGCGAAGCCTCGCGCCAAGCGCTGCACGGCCAGACGACGGTCGTTTACTTGCGCTCCACCCCAGAAGAACTCTTTCGCCGTCTGCGGCACGACATGCACCGCCCGCTGCTCCAGGTGGCCGACCCGATGCGCAAGCTGCGCGACCTGTACGCCGAGCGCGACCCGCTGTATCGCAAGACCTCGCACTTCATCATCGAGACCGGCCGGCCGTCGGTGCACACGCTCGTCAACATGGTGCTGATGCAGCTTGAGCTGGCCGGCCTGGTGCGGGCGGATCTGGTGCCGTCGTCGGTCGAGCCGCGGCCACCGCCCTCCCGCTGACTTCAGTCCGCCGTCCTCGGCCGACCTCGGAGGCGCACCGTACACTGGTGTCCATGCCCTCTCTCGACGCCGCCACACCGATCATCCGCGTGCCCATCGAACTGGGCGAGCGGAGCTACGAGATCTTGATCGGCCCGAACCTGCTGGACCAGCCTTCAGTGTGGGCGGGCCTGCCGAAGTCAGCCAGCGCGGTGATCGTCAGCAACGTGAGGGTGGCGCCGCTGTATGCGCGCCGGCTGCAATCGGCCCTCGCTGCTCAGTATGCGAACCTGCGCGTGATCGAGCTCCCCGATGGCGAGGAGCACAAAGACTGGGACACGCTGAACCGCATTCTCACCAGCTTGCTGGAGGCCGGGTGCGACCGCAAGACCGTGCTCTTTGCGCTCGGTGGCGGGGTGGTCGGCGACGTCACGGGCTTCGCCGCCGCGTGCTACATGCGCGGCGTCCCGTTCGTGCAAGTGCCCACCACCTTGTTGGCGCAGGTCGATTCGTCGGTCGGCGGCAAGACGGCCATCAACCACCCGCTCGGCAAGAACATGATCGGCGCGTTCTATCAGCCCCAGCGGGTGATCGCTGACCTCGACACGCTGCAAAGCCTGCCCCAGCGCGAACTGGTCGCCGGGCTGGCCGAGGTCATCAAGTACGGGCCGATCGCCGATGAGGCGTTTCTGGACTGGATCGAGGCGCATCTCGACGCCTTGCTGGCGCGCGACAAGCCCGCTCTGGCCCACGCCGTGCGCCGCTCCTGCGAGATCAAGGCGTCCATCGTCGGGCAGGACGAACGCGAGTCCGGCCTGCGTGCGCACCTCAATTTCGGCCACACCTTCGGCCACGCAATCGAGACCGGCCTGGGCCATGGCGAATGGCTGCATGGCGAAGCGGTCGGCTGCGGCATGGTGATGGCGGCCGAGCTGTCGGTGCGGCTGGGGCTGATCCCGCGCGCTTACGCCGAGCGGCTGACGCGGCTGATCCACGCCGCCGGCCGGCCGGTCAAGGGCCCAGCGCGCGGCGCCGAGCGCTACCTGCAACTGATGCGGCACGACAAAAAGGCCGAGGCTGGCGAGATCCGCTTCGTCGTGATCGAAGGCTGGGGCCGCGCCGGCGTACGGCCAGCGCCGGACGCGCTGGTCAAGCAGGTCATCGAAGCCCACACCGCCTGAGCGCGGCGCTCGGGTCGCCCACGTCGTCTGAACCGCTCATGCTGCAGCCCTATGCCAGCCACCCGGGCCGGTCGCGCGGCCGGCGCCACCCGGAGCCAGCGGCCACCGACCGTGACGAGTTCCAGCGCGACCGCGACCGCATCGTCCACAGCACCGCCTTCCGGCGCCTGGTCTACAAGACCCAGGTGTTCCTCAACCACGAGGGCGACCTGTTCCGCACCCGCCTGACCCACTCGCTGGAAGTGGCGCAATTGGCGCGCTCGATGGCCCGCACGCTCGGCCTGAACGAAGACCTGGTCGAAGCGATTGCGCTGGCCCATGACCTGGGCCACACGCCGTTCGGCCACGCCGGGCAGGACGCGCTGAACGAATGCCTGAAGCGCGAGCACCCTGGTAGCGACGGCTTCGAGCACAACCTGCAAAGCCTGCGCGTCGTTGACGAACTGGAGCAGCGTTACCCGGCCTTCAACGGCCTGAACCTTAGCTTCGAGACCCGCGAGGGGGTGCTCAAACACTGCTCCTCCCGCAACGCGCAACGCCTGGCACAAGCCGAGCCCGGCGGCGTCGCCCAGCGCTTCATCGACCACGCCCAACCGAGCCTGGAGGCCCAGCTGTGCGACCTGGCCGATCAGATGGCCTACAACGCCCACGACATCGACGACGGCGTTCGTTCCGGCCTGCTGAGGCCCGAGCAGGTGGGCGAGGTGCCGCTCGTCGCGCGGAGCCGCGATTCCGCGCTGCGCGATTTCCCCACGCTCGCCGGTCGCCGGCTGCTGTTCGAAACGATTCGCCGCACCCTTTCGGAGCAGGTGAGCGACGTGGTCGCCAACACGGCGAAACAATTGATCCAGCATCGCCCGCCGGACGCGGACGAGGCGCGCGCGATGCCCCTGCTGGTCACATTCAGCGACCCGATGGTGCAGAACAGCCAGCACCTGAAGCACTTTCTGCGCACCAATCTGTACCGCCACCCGCAGGTGGTGGACACCACGGACCGCGCCAAGACGGTCATCCGCGAGCTGTTCGACGCTTACCGCAACGACCCCTCCCAAATGCCCGCCGAGCACGCTCGGAGCACCCGTCTGCATCGCGGTGTGGCCGACTACATTGCCGGCATGACCGACCGCTTTGCGCTGCGCGAACACCTGCGGCTCACCGGCCGCCGCCTGTTCGACTGAGGAGGTTTGCCATGGCCCGCCTTGTCCGCCTGTCGGTCGCCGGCCAACTGCACCTGATGATTCAGCGGGTTCAGCAGGGGCACGCCTTGTTCGCCGACCCCGCGGACCGGCGCACCTACCTCGACTGCTTGGCCGAAGCCGCCGCGAGCCTGGGCGTGGCAATTCACGCCTACGGCATGGCCGCCACCGAGGTGAGATTGCTCGCCACCCCGCCGGACGCGCAGGCGCTGGGGCGCATGGTCCAAGCCGTTGGCCGGCGCTTCGTCGCCGGCTTCAACCGCCGGCACGGCCGCCGCGGGCCGCTGTGGGACGGGCGCTTCAGGGCCACCATCGTCGAACCCGTTGCGTACTTCCTCCCTTGCCTTCGCTTTGTCGAAGGTGGGTCCGGCGGTCGACCGCTTGAGGTGCGTGAGTCGAGCAGCGCGGAAGACGCGCCCTGGTCGAGCGCCGAGCACCACGCCGGGATGCGCAGCGATCCCTTCATCACCGAACACGCGCTGTTCTGGTCGCTCGGAAACACGCCCTTCGAGCGCGAGGTCGCGTACCGAAGCGCGATGCAGGCGCCCGTGCCACCGGCCGAACTGGAGGGCATAGCACTTGCTACGCTGCACGGCTGGGTGCTTGGCTCGCAAGAGTTCGAGCGACCGCTGGCCATGCAGAGCGGCAGGCGGCTGCGCCCGCTGCAGCCCGGGCGGCCGGCACTGCCGAAAGCAGAACGAACGACAGATCAATCTGGCCCCAATTAAATGGCGTCTTGTTAGGCAGATGCTTTATCGGGGACAGACCCCGATTAATTTGCTTGAGCGGATTGCTGCGGCGCAGTATTCTTTCACCCCTGATCATCCAGTCGCGGAGAGCGCCATGTCTCAGATCATTCCCCCGGGGCCTTCCCCGGAAGAAATCCAGCACTCCGCCGAACAGGGGCTGTACGACGCCAAACACGAGCACGACGCTTGCGGCGTCGGCTTCGTCGCCCACATCAAGGGGCTGAAGGCGCACAACATCGTGCAGCAGGGCCTGAAGATCCTCGAGAACCTCGACCACCGCGGCGCAGTCGGTGCCGACAAGCTGATGGGCGACGGTGCCGGCATCCTGATCCAGATCCCGGACGAGTACTACCGCGCCGAGATGGCCGCTCAAGGCATTCGCCTGCCGCCGCCGGGCGAGTACGGCGTGGGCATGATCTTCCTGCCCAAGGAACACGCGTCGCGGCTGGCCTGCGTGCAGGAGCTTGAGCGCGCCGTGAAGGCCGAAGGCCAGGTGCTGCTCGGCTGGCGCGACGTGCCGGTGGACGCCGAAATGCCGATGTCGCCCACCGTGCGCGCCAAGGAGCCGGTGCTCAAGCAGATCTTCATCGGCCGCGGACCTGACGTGATCGTGCCCGACGCGCTGGAGCGCAAGCTCTACGTCATCCGCAAGACGGCGTCGAGCGCGATCCAGGCGCTCAAGCTCACGCACTCGCGCGAATATTACGTGCCCAGCATGAGCTGCCGCACCGTCATCTACAAGGGCCTGCTGCTGGCCGACCAGGTGGGCAAGTACTACAAAGACCTGGCCGATACACGCGTGACCTCGGCGCTGGCGCTGGTGCACCAGCGCTTCTCGACCAACACCTTCCCCGAGTGGCCGCTGGCGCACCCGTACCGCATGGTCGCGCACAACGGCGAGATCAACACCGTCAAGGGCAACTTCAACTGGATGCGTGCGCGCGAGGGCGTGATGAAGTCGCCTGTGCTCGGCGACGACCTCGACAAGCTCTACCCGATCAGCTTCGAAGGCCAGAGCGACACCGCCACCTTCGACAACGCGCTCGAACTGCTGGTGATGAGCGGCTACTCGCTCGCGCACGCGGCGATGATGATGATCCCCGAGGCGTGGGAGCAGCACCCGCTGATGGACGAGCGCCGGCGCGCGTTCTACGAGTACCACGCGGCGATGATGGAGCCGTGGGACGGCCCGGCCGCGATGGTCTTCACCGACGGCCGCCAGATCGGCGCCACGCTCGACCGCAACGGCCTGCGCCCGACGCGCTACATCATCACCGACGAC
>JANMYQ010000075.1:0-2277 GCA_031382215.1 Methylibium sp. | reverse complement strand
GGCCTGCGCATCGTGCGCCTCGGGCACCGGCAGGCGCTCGTGGCGAGCCTGGTCCATCACGGCCAGGGCCAGCGGATGGCTGCTGGTTCTCTGCAGTGCTGCCGCCAGGCGCAGCACCTCTTCCCGCGTCGAGCCGTCCGCCGCCACCACCGCGGCCAGCGAAGGCTTGCCCTCGGTGAGCGTGCCGGTCTTGTCGAACGCGACCACGGTGACGGCGTGCGCGACTTCCAGCGCTTCGGCGTCCTTGATGAGGATGCCGTGGAGCGCCGCGACACCCGTGCCGGCCATGATGGCCGTCGGCGTGGCCAGCCCGAGCGCACACGGGCAGGCAATGACGAGCACCGCGATGGCGTTGATGAGCGCATGCTCCCAGTCACCGGTGAAGCCGAACCAGCCCAAGAAGGTGGCCAGCGCGATGACCAGCACCACCGGCACGAACACCGCACTCACGCGGTCGACGATGCGCTGGATGGGTGCCTTCGCGGCCTGGGCCGATTCGACCATGCGGATGATGCGGGCCAGGGTCGTCTCGGCGCCGATGGCCGTGGTGCGGACCGTCAGCGCACCTTCGGCATTGATGGCGCCGCCGGTCACCTTGTCGCCGACGCCCTTGGCCACCGGCAAGCTCTCGCCGGTGATCAGCGATTCGTCGATGTGGCTGCGGCCTTCGACAATGTCGCCGTCGACCGCCACGCGGTCACCGGGGCGCACGATCACGAGGTCGCCAACGACGACCTGTTCCACCGCAATGTCCACCTCGGCGTCGCCGCGGCGCACACGCGCGGTGGTCGGGCGCAGCGCGTTCAGCGCGCGGATCGCGTCGGCCGTCTGCCGCTTCGCGCGTTGTTCGAGCCACTTGCCCAGCAGCACCAGCGTGATGACCGCTGCGGAGGCCTCGAAGTACAGGTGTGGCATGCCATGCGCGGCATGCTGGAAGAGCAGGTAGACCGACAGCCCGTAGGCCGCCGAGGTGCCCAGCGCCACCAGCAGGTCCATGTTGCCGGTCTTGGCGAGCACGGCCTTCCAGCCGGCGCGGTAGAAGCGCCAGCCGAGCCAGAACTGCACCGGTGTCGCCAGCGCCAGCTGGAGCCAGCCGTTCAGCATCCAGTCGATGCCGAAGAGCTGCAGCAGCATCGGCATGACCAAGGGCAGCGTCAATGCGCCGCTCGCGGCCACGGGCCACCAGGCCGGGATGCGGGCAGCCGACTGCGGCTTCGCATCCTGAATCTCACGTGCGGTGTAACCAGCCTTCTCGATGGCAGCCTTCAGCGCCGCGACCGGCACCGTCGACAGCGCCTGGATGCTCGCCTTCTCGGTCGCGAGATTGACCGTGGCGCCTGAGACGCCGGGGACCTTTCGCAGCGCCTTCTCGACGCGAGACACGCACGAGGCGCAGGTCATGCCTTCGACCAGCAGCGTGGTTTCGGCTGTCGCCACGTCATAGCCGGCCTTGCGCACGGCGGCGGCCAGTGTGTCCGCTGTCACCGCAGGCTCGGCGCTCACCCAGGCTTGCTCGGTCGCCAGATTGACGCTGGCTTGCCGGACTCCGGGCACCGCCTTGAGCGACTTTTCGACGCGCATGACGCAGGAGGCACAGGTCATTCCGATGACCTGAAGCTTGATGTCGGACAGTGCGGCGGTGTTCATGGATGCCTCGGGAAGTTGTTCGAGCTGTGCATCGTCAAGGTTCTAACGATGGCAAGGTCAACACACGCCAGCGATTCTGCCTGCTGGCAGTGTGGATTCCCGAAGTGGCTGCTTGACCTTCCAACAGTGGGAGAGTGGACAGTCGTTGCATCAACAACCCACTGGAGCACACATGATTGCCTTCGAAGTCAACGACATGACCTGCGGCCACTGCGTCAGCACCATCACCAAGGCGCTGAAGGCCACCGACAAGGAGGCCAGGGTTCAGATCGACCTGGCCACGCACCGGGTGCAGGTGGAGCCTGTCTCGGCCGACGCCGAGGAACTGGCAGAAGCCATCAAGGATGCGGGCTACACGCCGGTGCCGGTCGAGGCGGCGGCTGGTGACGCTGCGACGCAGAAACGTGGGGCCTGCTGCGGGCACTGTCAGTGATGGCTGTGGACGTGATGGCTGTGGACGTGATCGCCGCACCCGCATCGACGCGAAGTGGATCGACGGTGGCAAGAACGCGCTCGAGATGAACCGTCTCGAAGCCGCCCTGTCTCCGGATTGATCCCCGATTGATCCCAAGAAAGGTCGTTGACCGTTCTTGATCTTCAAGGGAAATTTTGGGGTGGCTGATGGGACTC
>JANMYQ010000063.1:0-2648 GCA_031382215.1 Methylibium sp. | reverse complement strand
GTGCGCGGCTGATCCTGTGGCAGCGCTTTCTGGGTTGGATGCTGGTGCTGCTGTCGGTCATCCTGCTCTGGCTCGGCGCCTGCGCCGGTGTGGGCGACTGGATGCAGCGCGACTTGATGTCGCAGCCACCGCCGCTGTCGGCCGACCGCCTGGCGACGTTGAAGAAGGCGGCCGGGGGCAGCAAGCCCACCGTGGTGGTGCTGATCCTCGGCGGCGGGCGCGAAGCCCTGGCGCCGGAGTACGGCGTGGCCAGCCTGTCGGACCTTTCGCTCGAACGGTTGCGCTACGGCGTCTGGGTCAGCCGCGAGACCGGCGCGCCGATGATGTTCAGCGGCGGTCTCGGCCACGCGTCCGAGCCCGGCACGGCGGAGGCCGATGTCGCCGCCGAGATTGCGCAGCGCGAGTTCCTGCGGCCGATGCGCTGGCTGGAAACCAAATCGCGCGACACGCGCGAGAACGCGCAGTACAGCGCGGCGCTGTTGCGCGACCTGGACGTGACGCAGGTCGTGCTGGTGACGCACGGCTGGCACATGCCGCGCGCACTGCGCGCTTTCAAGGACGCAGCGGCGCATGAAAAGGCGCAGTGGGAGGTCGTGCCGGCGCCGATGGGATTGGGCCGGACGGTGGAGCGGACAGCGCTGCGCTGGATTCCTTCTGCCGAAGGTTTTCAGTTGGTCCGCGCGGTGCTGCGAAAAGTTCGCGTTGCTCCTCGGCGCCTGAAAAATTGGATGCCCGAAAAGACAAACCCCTCCACGCCGAAGCGGGAGGGGTGGGTGGCTTTCGCCACCATTCGGGGCTCAGGAGGTAAAGGATCCTGGGCTCCTTGGACGCAGAGACTGCGCCACAGGTTGTGTCTGCAGTGCAGACAAATGTATGGTGCGCGCGTCGCGCGTGGGGCGCAACGCAATCGCAGCAATCACCAAGGCTGAACGCCATAGCGAACGCTGCCTTGACAGCGAGCTAAGGCGCGGGCGGTACGCGCATCACGCTGTCGAACACCTTCTGAACCGCGTTGCGCACGGCCTGCGGCATCTCGATGGCGCGGCCCCACTCGCGCCGCGTTTCTCCAGGCCACTTGTTGGTGGCGTCCAGGCCCATCTTGCCGCCCAGGCCGCTCGTCGGTGACGCGAAGTCGAGGTAGTCGATCGGTGTCTGATCGACCAGCGTCGTGTCGCGCACCGGATCGACACGCGTCGTGATCGCCCAGACGACTTCTTTCCAGTTGCGGATGTCGATGTCGTCGTCGGTGACGATGATGAACTTGGTGTACATGAACTGGCGCAGAAAGCTCCACAGCCCGAACATCACGCGCTTGGCGTGGCCAGGGTAGGCCTTCCTGATAGAGATCACCGCCATGCGGTAGCTGCAACCTTCGGGCGGCAAATAGAAGTCGGTGATCTCGGGAAACTGCTTTTGCAGCAGTGGCACGAAGACTTCGTTCAGCGCTTCGCCGAGCACCGCCGGCTCATCCGGTGGCTTGCCGGTGTAGGTGGAGTGGTAGATCGGGTCGCGCCGGTGCGTCAGGCGGTCGATGCGAAACACCGGGAACCAATCCTGCTCGTTGTAGTAGCCGGTGTGGTCACCGAACGGGCCTTCGAGCGCATGCAGGTAGCCGCTGCGCTCCATCAGCTTGGCGCCGGCTTCGCTCTCCCCGCTGAAGCCCGGGGTCGCGGTCGGGATGTGGCCCTCGAGCACGAACTCGGCGCTGGCCGGCGCCTGCAGCTTCAACGCGCCTTCGCCGACCGACGTGTCCACGACCTCGGTGCGGCCACCGCGCAGCAGGCCGGCAAACTGGTACTCCGAGAGCGAATCGGGCACAGGCGTTACGGCGCCGAGGATCGTCGCCGGGTCGGCGCCGAGGGCCACCGCCATCGGAAACGGCAGGCCCGGGTTGGCACGCGCGAAGTCGCGGAAGTCGAGCGCACCGCCGCGGTGGGCGAGCCAGCGCATGATGACCTCGCGCTTGCCGATCACCTGCTGGCGGTAGATGCCGAGGTTCTGCCTTGCACGTGGGTTCGCCACAGATTGCGGGCCGCGCGTGATGACGAGCCCCCAGGTGATCAGCGGCCCGGCGTCGCCCGGCCAGCAGGTCTGCACCGGCAACTCGCCCAGATCGACGTCGCTGCCTTCCCGCACGACCTCCTGGCACCGGGCCGAGCGCACGCGATCCGGCTTCATGTCCCACAGCGCTTTGATCATCGCCACCAGTCGGCCGGCGTCTTTGAGACCCTTCGGTGGCTCGGGCTCCTTGAGCCGCGCCAGCACGTGACCCACGTCACGCAGCTCGGCCAGACTGTTGGCGCCCATGCCGAGTGCCACTCGTCGAGTCGTACCGAACAAATTCAGCAGCGCCGGAATTTTGTAACTTACTGGATTTGTAACCAGTAGTGCAGGGCCGCCGGCCCGCAAAATCTGGTCAGCGAGCGCTGTCATTTCGAGCCGCGCCGACAGCGGCTCGGCCACGCGCACCAGCTCGCCCTGTCGTTCCAGCTGGCCGATGAAGTCGCGCAAATCCTTGTACTTCATGCCTGTTTCGGTCTTGCTTTCTGTTTCTAATTGCTTGACCGGTTATTTGGTTGCTTCCTAGAATTTGCCTCGACCTGAGAAAAAAGGGTTAACCCGAGTCCGCGAGGAGCGGCACCGATGCC
>JANMYQ010000043.1:0-51323 GCA_031382215.1 Methylibium sp. | reverse complement strand
CTCGGCGGTACTGCTCGAATCCGGCGCCTTGGTCGGCAGCTGCGGCAAGGGTCTGTTGCTTCATCGTCGGCCTCCGTGTTCTCGAAGGTCAAGCATGCAATTCGCGCGCCGGGGTGCGGGACTTGTTCAGCGTAGCCCTAGATCCGCTGTTCGAGCAGCCGCCGGTCGAGCACCGCAATGTGCCCGCGGCTGTAGCGGATCACGCCGGCCTGCTGCAGCTTCACGGCGGCTGCGGTCACGCCTTCGCGGCGCACGCCCAGCAGGCCGGCCAGCAACTCCTGCGTCATCATCAGTTCACCCGAGGCCAGACGGTCCAGGCCCTTCAGCAGGCGCCGGCACATCAGCTGGTCGATCGAGTGGTAGCGGTTGCACGCGGCCGTTTCGCATACCTGCTCGATCAGTGCCTGCGTGTAGCGCAGCAACATGTGCCGCACCGCACCGGACCGGGTGATCTCGTTCTTGACCACCTGGGCACGCAACCGAAAGCCCTCGCCCGGCTGCTGCACGACGGCGCGGCTGGGCGTGGCGTTGCCGCCCATGAACAGCGACACGCCGACCACGCCGTCGTTTCCGACCACCGCGATCTCGGCCGAAGAGCCCTCCTGCGTCATGTACAGCAGCGACACGATCGCCGTGGTCGGGAACACCACATGGGCCGGCGTGCTGCCCGATTCGCACAGCACCTGGCCTTGGGTCAACTGCACCGGCTCCAGCAGTGGCAACCAGGCCCTCCATTCGGCTTCCGGCAAGGCGGCAAGCAGCTGGTTCTGGCGCGGGTCGGGGCGGCGAAGGGGCAGTGTGGTCATGGCGGGCGCTCGGTGCGATGTCGAACGTTGATGTTCCCTAAGCACGGGCGGCGGCGGTATCGGCAGGCGCCGGTTTGCGCTGTGGGCACGGTCCTACATCGCACAGGGGCCGCCCAGGGCCACGACCGTCTGTACGGCCCCGTACAGACGGTCGCGCGCGGCGCGGCTAGGCTGGCCGCACGACTGGGGGTTGCGACCCCGCCCGCGCCGGGCGCAGCACGCGAACACGCAAAACACGTTAAAGGGGCAGGCCGTGTCCAGACACCTGGTTCATTTCTACGACGATGCCTTCCCCGCCCAAGAGGCCAGCGACTTCATCGTCGCCGGTCTGCTGGCCGGAGACACCTGCGTGCTCATGCTGACGGCGCCGAAGCGGCTGGCGGTCGAGCAGTTGCTGAAAGCGCAGCGCATGTTCGACACCCCTTCGAGCCCTCACAAAGGGAGCTATCTGGCGCTCGACACGGAGGAGGCGCTCGCGCGCTTGACGGTCAACGGCCGGCTCGACATGACCAAGGCGAGTGAATCGCTGGGGGCCTTGCTGAGCCCTGCGTCGCACGGCGGCCGCGGCCACGTGAGGCTGGTGGGAGACCCCGCGCCGGTACTGTTCGCGGCCGGCAACGAAGCCGATTCACTGGCGCTCGAAGCCGTGGTGAGCGAGCTGGCCAAGGTGCACGCGGCGTCGGTCTTTTGCGCCTACCGCATGAACGACCTGCACCAGCACGGCAGCACGCATGCGCTGGTCAGGCTGTGCGCCGAACACTCGGCCGTCAGACTTCCCGCGCGGCCGTGGATCCAGGGTTTCGTGCAGCCTGCTCAGGCCCGTGGCGGCGAAAACTGAAGCGGCCTTACACGGCCTGCGTGGTCGGCAGCAAGCGGTCGTATTCGACCTTGACCACCGCATAACACTCGCAGGTGCGCTTCTCCAGCCCTGGCCGGTCCAGCACCGAGATGCGGCCGCGCGAATAGCGGATCAACTTGGCCTTCTGCAGCTTCAGCGCCGCTTCGGTCACGCCTTCGCGGCGCACGCCGAGCATGTTGGCGATGAGCTCCTGCGTCATCACCAGGTCGTTGCCCTGCAGCCGGTCCAGGCTCAGCAGCAGCCAGCGGCACAGCTGCTGGTCGAGCGAATGGTGCCGGTTGCACACCGCCGTCTGCGCCATCTGCGTGATCAGCGCCTGCGTGTAGCGCAGCAGCAGGTGCAGCACCGGGCCGGCGCGGTCGAACTCGTCTTTCATCGTCGACGCCTGCAAGCGAAAGCCCCGGCCGGCGCTTTGCACCACCGCGCGGCTGGGGGTGGACTCGCCACCCATGAACAGCGACACGCCGACCAGGCCCTCGTGGCCGACCACCGCAATTTCGGCCGATGCGCCGTTCTCCATCACGTACAGCAGCGACACGATGGCCGTGGTCGGAAAGTACACATGGCTCAAGGTGGCGCCCGACTCGTACAACACATGGCCGAGCGGCATGTCCACCTCTTCGAGCTGCGGCAGCCAGCGCTGCAACTCGGCGTCGGGCAGCGCGGCGAGCAGCCGGTTCTGCTTGGGATCGAATGAGGTGGCGATGGCTGAACTCCAGGAGGGGAGTCTGGCTCGGGACTTGGCGGCGGTTTTTCGGCACCAGTGGCTTTTGCACAGAACTCATCGAAGTATAGGCAGTGAATGCAACAGTATTGGTTCGATAGCGCACTAACTGCTCGCTTGCCCTTGCGCAGCCAACCGCGACCATCCGAACGTTTTCGACCCGCACGACACTCGATCGAAAGCGTGCGCTGCCGCACAGACTTTGCGCGGCACTGCGCCTACCTTGGCGTGGACCTTGCAAGGTGGGCCCAACCCGGAGCCACGCAGGTTCGGGACCAAGGAAATGCATGTCTCCTTTCGAACACAGCCGCTGGCCGCACCGCGCCGATCTCGCGCTGTACGGCACCGGCGCGTTGCCGCCCACGGCCATTGTTTGCGCGGCCGACGCGCCGGAAATGCGGTCGGAAATGCGGTTGGCAACGCGGTTGGCAATGCGGCCGGAAAGTTGGGCGCCGGGGCTGTTCGGGCGGGTGAGCCGCGGATTGCGGGGCCCAGGGGTCGGCAGCACCGAACGGGCGTCAGCACAGCCGCCCGGAGGTCAATGCAACGGGAGCGGAAGATGATTCCAAGCACAGAATCGTTTTGGCCCTATGCGCTGATCGCGGCCTTCTGGGCCGTTGTGTTCGGCTGGTTCGTCAGGCGCGCCTGGAAGGGCCGCGGCCGCTTTCGGCTGTCCGAAGACGGTGTGACGCGGCTGGCCGAGCGGCGCGCGCCGACCCGGCTGGAAGACACGCAGGCGGGGCGAATCTAGCGCGCTTGCCGGCAGTGGCGCCGCGCGTCGGTGCGGCCGAAAAAATCATGTTCAAGTCACCTCAGCATGGGCCGCTTGTGCTCGTCGTCGGCGCGGTTGCGCTGATCGGCGCAGTGTTGCTGGCGCTCAATCTCATGGGCGGCGAAAAACGTATCGAACATCACATCGAGCGCCTGTACGACTTGCACGACCCGCGCTTCCCGCATGAACTGGGGGTGCTGCTCGGGCCACCATTCCTGGCCGGCAACCGGCACACGGCGCTGCACAACGGCGACCGCATCTTCCCCGCCATGCTGGCCGCCATCCGTGGCGCGCAGACCACGATCACCTTCGAGACCTACATCTACTGGGCCGGCGCCATCGGCTCCGAGTTTGCCCAGGCGCTGGCCGAGCGTGCGCGCAGCGGCGTCAAGGTGCATGTGCTGCTCGACTGGGTCGGCAGCGCCAAGGTCGCGCAGAACTTCATCGACGACATGACGGCCGCGGGCGTGGAGGTGCGCAAGTTCCACCCGCCGCACTGGTCGCACCTGGGGCGCATGAACAACCGCACGCACCGCAAGCTGCTGGTGATCGACGGCCGCACCGCGTTCACCGGCGGGGTCGGCATCGCGCCGCAATGGACCGGCAACGCGCAGGACCCGGAGCACTGGCGCGACAGCCACTTTCAGGTCGAAGGCCCGGTGGTGGCACAGATGCAGGCGGTGTTCCTCGACAACTGGATCAAGGTCACCGGCCAGGTGCTGCACGGTCCGGGCTACTTTCCGGTGCTCGCTCCGGCCGGCACCGAAGTGGCGCAGATCTTCAGCAGCTCGCCGAGCGGCGGCAGCGAAAGCATGCAGCTGATGTACCTGATGTCGATCACCGCGGCGGCACGGTCCATCGACCTGTCGGCGGCCTACTTCGTTCCCGACGAGCTGACCTCACGCGCCCTGGTGGCGGCGTTGCAGCGTGGCGTGAAGCTGCGCATCGTCGTGCCGGGCGAGCACATCGACAGCGACACGGTGCGCAGCGCCTCGCGGGCCCGCTGGGGCCCCTTGCTCGCTGCGGGCGCGCTGATCGCCGAGTACCAGCCGACCATGTTCCATTGCAAAGTCATGGTGGTGGACGCCCTGATGGTGTCGGTGGGTTCCACCAACTTCGACAACCGCTCGTTCCGGCTCAACGACGAGGCCACCTTGAACGTCATCGACGCCGCATTCGCGCAACAGCAGACGGCCGTTTTCGCCGCCGACCTAGCGCGGGCCCGGCCGGTCAGCCACGCCGAGTGGCTGGCGCGGCCGTGGCGCGAGAAGCTGGCCGAACGATTGGCGTCGCTGATCGGCACACAGCTTTGATCCATCCGTACATCCACCAGAACAAGGAGTTCGCAAATGCCTCGCGCGATCTGGAAAGGCGCCGTCACGTTCGGCCTGGTGCACGTGCCTGTTGCCCTGTACCCGGCGGCCCAGGAAGTGGGCATCGATTTCGACTGGCTCGACAAGCGCTCGATGGACCCGGTCGGCTACAAGCGGGTGAACAAGCGCACCGGCAAGGAGATTCAGGCCGATGACATCGTCAAGGGCATCAAGCAGCACGACGGCGACTACGTGATCCTGAGCGAAGAGCAGATCAAGGCCGCCTACCCGAAGTCGACCCAGACGATCGAGATCGAAGCTTTCGTCCAGGCCAGCGAGATTGCGTTCACCTTGCTGGAGACGCCCTACTACCTGGAACCCATCGGCAAGGGCGAAAAGGTCTATGCCCTGCTGCGCGAAGCGATGGCCGAGGCCGGCGTGATCGGCATCGCCCGGGTCGTGATGCACACCAAGGAACACCTCGCCGCGCTGATCCCTTCAGGCGCGGCGCTGGTGCTCAACACCCTTCGCTGGGCCGGTGAGATCCGCCCCCTGGCGGGTCTCACCTTGCCCGCCGAGGGCAAGGCCTCCGCAGGCCTGAAACCTGCCGAACTGAAGATGGCCGCGCAGTTGATCAGCGACATGACGAGCCCCTGGAAGCCAAGCGACTACACCGAGAAGTTCAGCGAATCGGTCATCGAACTGGTCAACCAGAAGCTGGCCGCCGGAGAAACGGCGACCGTCGTTCCCATCGAAGATGCCGGCTCGAATTCGGCCGCCGGCAACGTGGTCGACCTGACGGCGCTGCTGGTGCAGAGCCTGGCCAAGCGCAAGCCAGCCGGCGCGGCACCAAAACGTTCCGCCGTCGAAAAAGAGCCAGGCGCCAAGGCGGCGCCACGCAAGCGGGCATGAACCTGACGGCGTGGTCTCGACGGCACTCTTGAAGGCACTCTGACGGCATGAGCGCGGTGCGCGCTCGGTGGGGAATCGCACAGACCGCAGTCCACGCCGAACCTACCTTTGGGCAACGCTGATCAAGTCCCTCGCTTGCAGCCCCGCCCGAATCGAGGCGCGCCTTCGCGGGAACCGGATCAGCGTCGCCTCAATGCGATGTCGAGCGTTCGCGCCCTTCCGCATTTCACTCACCCCCATGGAGCCACGATGAGACCGATCCCCTGGACCACCCCCTGGGCAGCCGCCGGGCTGCTGCTGCTGTCGGCCTGCGCCAGCACGCCGCCGCCGATTGAAAAACTCGCCGTCGGCAAGGCGGCCGTAGAGCGCGCCGGCGGTGCAGCCGCCGCCGAGTCACCCATCGAGCTGGCCGCGGCAAGGGACAAGATCGCCCGCGCCAACGTGGCCTATGCCGGCAAGGACTACGAGCTGGCGCGCCAACTCGCCGAGCAGGCCGAGGCCGACGCCACGCTGGCCGAAGCGCAGGCGCGTTCCGTGCGCACCGGCAAGTCGCTCGCCGAGGTGCGCGAAGGCATCCGGCTGCTGCGCGAAGAGATGTCGCGCAAGTGAGCCGCCCCACGCAAACAAACTACCGATGAAACACCCAACCCAACACCCGATCACACCGCCGCATGGCACGGAGACCCGCTTGATGAATCAATCCCTGTTGTTGGGCGCAATGACGAGCGCCCTGCTGCTCGGCGCCTGCGCCGGAACACCCCTGGCGCCACCGGCGCTCGTGGAAGCGCGCTCGATCGTGCAACGCGCCCAGACCGACCCCGGTGTGCTGGCCCAGGCGCCGCTGGAGTTGAAGAAGGCCACCGACTCACTTGGCCGCGCCGACATGCTGCTGGCCAAGGGCGAGCCCCTGGCCGAGGTCAGCAGTGCCGCTTATGTGGCCGGGCAGCAGGCCCGCACGGCCATGGCGATTGCGCAGGCCAAGGCGAACGAAGCCGCGATCGCCGGCGCCGAGGCCGACCGCGAACGAGCCCGCGCCGATGCGCGCACCCTCGACGCCCAACGGGCCCAGGCGCAGACCGCGACTGCGCAGGCCCAGACCGGCGTGGCGCGCCAGCAGACCGCCGCGGCCGAACAACGCGCGACCGGTGCGCAGCAGCAGGCGGCCGTCGCGCAGGCCGACGCCGCCGCGGCGCAGGGGCAGACGGCCCAGTTGCAGCAGCGCCTGAACGAACTGCAGGCCAAGCAGACCGAGCGCGGCATGCTGGTCACGCTGGGCGACGTGCTGTTCGAGTTCAACCGGGCCGAAGTGAAGCCGGGCGCGCAGACCTCGTTGCGCAAGCTGGCCGATTTTCTGCAGCAGTACCCGACGCGTCGCATCCTGATCGAAGGCTTCACCGACAACATCGGTTCGCCGACCTCCAACGAAGTGCTGTCGCGCCGCCGTGCCGAGGCCGTCAACACGGCGCTGCTGAGCATGGGCGTGGCCTCGCAGCGCTCGACCACCGTCGGTTACGGCGCACAGTACCCGATTGCCGACAACAGCACCGAGACGAACCGCGCGCTCAACCGCCGCGTGGAGGTCTACATCGCCGAGAACGACCAGCCGGTCCGCTCGCGCCGCTGACGCTTGCACCGCTGAAAACCCGAAGGCATGACATGTCCAACCCCTGGCTGAAGAAGAACCCGTTCCTGAGCATGTGGCTGAGCACGGCAAACCGCATGGCAGGTTCGTTGCGCAGCCAGGCCACTGCCGAAACGAAGCGGCAGGTCAATGCCGCGGTGAAAGAAGCGACACAACAGACCCTGAAGCTGGGGACCGACGCGCTGACGCCGAAAGCGTCGGCGGCCAAGGCCAAGGCCAAGCGCCGACGCTGACGGAACAAGCGCGTCGCGCCAGTCTTGCTGGCCGCGACGCCTTTTGCCAGCGCCGGCTGCAAGGTCCACCATGTCATCGGCGGGCCGGCGCCCGTTCGGGAAGCCCGTCCGCCACGGCAGCAGGGAACAGCGACTGGATCAGCGCCGGCAGCACCGGGTTGGTCACGTAGTCGGCAAAGTTTGCCGGGTCGTTCTTCGGCTTGGAGGCGTTGAACTTGTCCTTTTCGTCGATACCGATGATCAGGCAATGTAGAACGGCTCCTTGCGCTGCCCCACGAACACACGGCCGGGCGTGGCGCAGCCAGGAATGCTCACGTTGTAGATGTGCTGGTTGGCGTAGGTGGCATAACCGGTGGCGCTGCCAAAAATGCGCAACCCGTACCGCAGAACCCGCTCTTGCGCGGACGGATTCCGGCCTGCAAGGTACAAGTGCCAAACACACCGGTCTGCGATGGACTGCGCAGTTCACTCGCGACACCGCCCGGTCTCAAGGGTCCAGGTCAGTGAGATGGCACAGCCGACCGCCGATCCGCAAAGTAGCTTCCGACATCCACAGCGATCACTCCCACGGATTGCAGTGCGGTGATCAATTGCAAAGGAGTGCAGGCGAATTCAGTGGTCCAGTAGCGAAGATCGAAGTCTTCGGTCAGGTCCACCCGTTGGTGGTCGACAGGCTGGAAGGGCAGGTGACTCATGGCGTGGTGCATGGCGCGTCCCCTGCCCTTCCATTCAAGTTATTTGCCATCGCGGTCCGAATCGCCCGGCACTGCGCGTTCGACGCCGTCACTGAGCCTGAGCCAGGCGTCTCGCGCGGCGTGGCTGGCCCGGTCCCAACCCAGGCTCGACGTGCCGCGCTGGGTGTCCCAGTGGCGCGACAGATCGGCTTGCGCTTCATCGAAGCTGCGGCCCGGGTTCTTGCCGTAAGCGTCCACGCCGTAGCGGTAGGCCGGCCCGTAGTCGTCGTAACTCATGCGGCCGTCCGCATAGGGGCGGCTCTGGTAGTTGTCGCGCCAGTAGGCATCTTCTGCGTCAGCGTCGAGGTTTCCTTCGGCAAGCGTCTTGCCCGCCAGACCGCCGGCAACGGCGCCCAGCGCAGCGCCCACGACCGTGCCGACCGGGCCGCCCGCCAACGTGCCGGTCGCTGCACCGGCAGCGGCGCCGCCCAGCACCGCACCCACCGCGGCGCCGCCAAGCGACGCGCCGATGCTGGGGCCGGGGCCAGCTCTGCCGTCGACGCGGCCGCGGGTCGTGGAGTCAGGTCTCGAGTCGAGTGAATTCTTCATGATGTTTCCTTGAGAGATTGAGGGGGACGTCGGTGCGGCTGCGGCGCGGCCAGCAGTCACCACGGCGCCTGGTCAACGAGCCTGCAGGCTCCCGGCCATTTCAGAGACCAGTTCTTCCTTGCGAGCGGCCAGTTCCACGCCGAGGCCTTTCAGGTCCATGTCCGCTTCGCGGCACTTGGGGAACATTTCATCCTGTTCCTCTTTCACGTGGTGGTCGATGTACTCGCCCAGCACCTTGAGCTTCGCGTCGAAGTGATCGTCGTCCGGCGACATGGCTTCGATCTGGGCGATCAAATCCTTCGCGCCGGCGTGTTCAACGTCGGCCTCGTCGACAAGGTTCGCGTCCTCGCCCAGCGCTTCGCGCGCCGCGGGGTAGAAGATCTCTTCCTCGATCGTGGCGTGCACCGTGAGCAAGCTGCAGATCTTCTCGGCCATGGCCTGGCGCTCATCGCCGTCGGCCTCGGCAGTGGCCAACTTCTCATACGCCTGAAAGCATTTCTTGACTTCGGCGTGGTCTGCCTTCAGCAACGCAATTGCGTCGGGTGACTTGGCCGCAGTGCCGGACTTGGCGGCGGACGAATGGCCGGCCGCTTTGCTGGTCGTTGTTTTGCTGGTCATCGCTTTGGTGGTCGATTGCATGTTGCACTTTCCTTTTGAGTGGAACGAAATGGGCGTCAGCGGAGTGCCTGGTGGCTCGGCGCAGCGGTGCCAACCGGACGCAGGCCGGCAGCAGCCGACCCGCATCAAATCTAGAAGGCGGCCTTCAGATTGGCTGTAGGACAGCGCCGGTCAATCGCTCGGACATCGTGAGTCGCAGAGCGCTGGCGCGCCCTGCAGACGCACGTTCACCCACGCTCACAAGCGAGTCGCCATTCGGCCGAGCAGCAGGGCCTGCCGCAGCACCTGCGCACGACCGGCAGCGCTGAGGTTGCACAGCACCACCGCCACACCGTCGCCCAGGCGCGCGGCCGCATGGCGGTAGAGGTCTTCAACGCCATCGACCCGATGCAGGTGCTCGGCGGCTTCGGGCGTGTTGCGCTCGAGCACGTTGCGGTACTGTTCGAACACCCGGGCCTGGTACGGCAGATCATCCTGTTCATCGAGCAAGCGCCGCCCAACGAGCTCGCCGACCGGGCAGCGCAGCAGGCGCGCCGCGGAGGCGCTGGCAAAGTCCCAGGCGAAGTCGACCACCCCGCCGCCCCTGCGCACGGCCCGCAAGGTCATGAAGCCCGGTGCGGCGGCCGCTTCGCTGAGCATCAGGCGCCAGCGGTCGACCGTTGGCGTGGCGACCGCCCTCAGCGTCGTCTGTGACGGCGCAGGGTTCAGGGGGCGTTCGGTCGCAGCAGGGAACAACTCAGTCTCCACGACCCACTGCGGGCCGGCTGCACAAGCTTGCTGAGTGTTGCGCGCGGCGTCTGTTCGGCGCGCCTCACAGCAGCCGCCTGGCCGCCCACCCGCCAACGTCCTACACGCCACGGCCTGCTGTCCGACAGACGCGCCCAGGGGGGCTGCCTAGCATGGGCGGATGAACTCTCAAGCCATCACCAACCCGTTCTGGAGCACCGCCTCGTTCGGCGACAGCGTCGACACTTCTCCGATGGAGTTGAGTGCGTTGGGCGAGCACCTGGATCTGTGCAAGGAATCGCGCGGCCGCTGGTTCAGCCTGCAATGCGTGGCCGAGACGGCGAACGCTTTCCTGGCGGCGCGTTTTGTCACCACCTTGGCAGCGGTGGCGCTGTTGATCGGGGTCGCCTCGCTGGTGACTTGACCCATGGCGCAAGCTGCATTGCTGCGCCTGCTCCCGACTGCGCCCAAGGCGCTGTGCGCCATCCTCGACGGGGCGCGCGGCGCGGTGCAACCGCCGATCCGCGCCGAAATCTTCGGCTTGCAGCGCTTTGCCCAGCATGGCCGCAGCCTGGGCGAGACACACCGCGCGGCGCGCAGTTCGTCGCGCGCGGCGACCTTCTTCCCGCGCCTGCGCAGCAACATCCGCGCACTCCGCGAAGCGCACCGCTACATCGGCATGCAGGCCTCGACCGGCTACGACATCAGCCCGGCGGCCGAATGGCTGCTCGACAACTTCCACCTGATCGAAGCGCAGCTGAAGGAGATTCACGAAGGTCTGCCGCGCAGCTACTTTCGTGCGCTGCCGGTGCTGCTGGACGAGCCGCTCGCCGGCCTGCCGCGCGTCTACGGCGTGGCCTGGGCCTTCGTGGCCCACACCGACGGGGCGTTCGACGAGGATCTGCTGGCGCAATTCCTGAGCGCCTACCAGGAAACGCGTGAGCTGAGCCTGAGCGAGATGTGGGCGCTGCCCACCACCTTGCGCGTGGTGCTGATCGAGAACCTGCGCCGGCTGGCCGAGCGCGTGGCCACCAACAAGGCCGCGCGCGAAGTGGCCAACCTGTGCTGCGACGACATCGAGCGCTTCAGCCTGGCCTCGCTCGACGCCCTGCTGGCGCTGCTGAACCGGCGCGGTGTGGGCCGCGTGTTCCTGGCCCAGATGGCGCAACGCCTGCAGGACCGCGTGGCGCCGGCCGAAGCGCCGGACGCCCAGGGCGACGCCTCGCAGCATCGCGACTGGTTGCGCAACGCCCTGCCCGACCTGGCCGCAATCCAGACCCAGCAACCCGCCGACCAGGCCGCCGACAACCTGAGCGTGAGCAACGCCGTCACGTCGCTGCGCGCGATCGGCGACGCCGACTGGCCCGACATCGTGGCCCGCACCAGCGCGCTGATGCAGTTGATGCTCAGCTCGCCGGTGTTCGAGGCCGAGCACGTGGCCACGCGCGACCAGACCTTGCACGGCATCGAACTGCTGGCGCTGCGCAGCGGCCGCAGCGAGGTGGCGGTGGCGCAGACCCTGCTCGGCCTGATGAGAGGCGATGCCATCCGGACGAACGGCGACACGGCCCCCCGCACCGACGTGGCCAGCCACTGGCTGCGCGGCCCGGGCCGGCCGGCGCTGGTCGAAGCGCTCGGCCTGCATGAAGGCGTGGCGCGCCTGTCGGCCTTTCCGTGGCGCGCGGTGTGGCGCAAGCTGGCCTTGCCCGCCTACCTGAGTTCGCTGCTGCTGGGCAGCCTGGGGCTGGTGGCGTGGATGCTGCTGCGCCAGCGCACCGGCCAGAGCATGGACGTGGCCGTGCCGCTGAGCCTGGGCCTGCTGGGCGCAGCGGTGATGATGTTCCCGGCCTCCGAGGCGGTGGTGGCGGTGATCAACCGGCTGATCAGCGAGTCGGCCCGCCCCAAACACCTGCCGCGGCTGGCGTTTGCCACCGGCGTTCCGGCCGAGCACCGCGTTCTGGTGGTGATCCCGGCGATGCTGACCGACACCTTCTCGACGCAGGCGCTCGTGCACCGCCTGCTGCTGCACCATCTGGCCAACCCGGAACCGCATGCGCAGTTCGCGCTGCTGACCGACTGGGCCGATGCCGATACCGAGCACGCCGCCAGCGACGCTGCGCTGCTGGCCGACGCGCACGCGCAGATTCGCGCGCTCAACCAACGCCACGGCGCCGCCGGCAAACTCGATGGTGATCGTGATGGCGCTGGCGATCGAGATGGCGCTGGCGCTGGCGCACCGCGCTTCATCCTGCTGCACCGTGGGCGCAGCTTCAGCGTCACCGAGCAGCGCTGGATCGGCTGGGAGCGCAAGCGCGGCAAGCTGGAGCAGCTGGTCGCGGCATTGGCCGGCGAGCCGGGCTCTGCCGTCTCGCTGGCCGCTACGGTCTCGCCGGCCGCTGCCATCTCGCCAGGTGGACCCGGCGGGTTCATCGACCTGGGCCCCGAATCGACCCTGGCCGCCGCCACGCCTTACATCGTCACGCTCGACAGCGACACCCAGTTGCCGCCGGGGCGCCTGCGTGAACTGGTGGGCGTGGCCGCGCACCCGCACAACCAGCCGCGGTTCGACGCAAGCGGCCGCAGCGTGGTGGGCGGCTACGGCATCTTGCAGCCGCGCGTGGCCACGCCATTGCCGGCGCCGCGCGACTTCACGCTCTACCACTGGCTGTTCGCCGGCCAGTGCGGCATCGACCCCTACAGCGCCGCCAGCTCCGAGGTCTACCAAGACCTGTTCGGCGAAGGCACCTTCACCGGCAAAGGCCTGCTCAACGTGCGCGCGATGCACGCGGTGCTGGCCGGCCGGCTGCCCGAGGGCCAGGTGCTGAGCCACGACCTGCTCGAAGGTTCGTTGGCGCGCTGCGCCGCCGTCACCGACATCACGCTGATCGAAGACGCGCCCTTCCACGCCGACGTGGCCGCCTCGCGCGTGCACCGCTGGACACGCGGCGACTGGCAGTTGCTGCCGTTCCTGATCCCGTTCCGCGTGCCACTGCTGCCCCCGATCGAGCCCGACCCGACCGGCTACCGGCTGCGCGTCATCAACCGCTGGAAGATGTTCGACAACCTGCGCCGCTCGCTGGTGGCGCCGATGTCGCTGGTGCTGCTGCTGCTCGCGCTGGGGGGCCACGTGGTCACGCCCTGGGCCGCGCTGGCGCTGGTGCTGGGGGCCTTCACGGCCGGGCCGCTGATGGGCGCCGTGGCGGGCTTTTCACCCAGCCGCGACGACCTGGCCAAGCTGCACTTTTACCGCCAGGCCGGCACCGACCTGGCGCGCACCTTGCTGAGCGGCCTGTGGCTGCTGGCCCAGTTGCTGCACCAGGCCATGATGGCGCTGGACGCGGTGGCGCGCGCTCTGCACCGCATGACGGTGAGCCGCCACCACCTGCTGCAGTGGACCACCGCCGCCGCCGCGCAGGCGGCCGCCAAGACCGCCTTCAGCGAAGTGGTGGGCCAGCACTGGAACGTGCCGGTGGCCGCCGTGCTGCTGGCGGTGGCACTGTTCGCGGGCGACACGCCGCACCCGGCCCTGGCCTTGAGCCTGTGCCTGCTGTGGGGCGCCTCGCCGGTGTGGACCTGGTGGGTCAGCCGCACGCGCCCGCCGCCCAAGGACGCCGCGCTGCCCGAAGCCGACCAGGCCTACCTGCAGGGCATTGCACGCGACACCTGGCGCTTCTTCGAACGCTGCATCACGGCCGAAGACAGCCACCTGCCGCCCGACAACCTGCAGATCACGCCGCACGACATGCTGGCGCACCGCACCTCGCCCACCAACATCGGCCTGTACCTGCTGGTGGTGGCCTGCGCGCGCCGCTTCGGCTGGATCGGCACCGAAGAGCTGCTCAGCCGCATGGAAGCGACGCTGACCACGCTGAGCACCTTGCAGCGCCACCGCGGCCACTTCCTGAACTGGTACGACACGCAGAGCCGCGCGCCGCTGCTGCCGATGTACGTGTCCACCGTCGACAGCGGCAACCTGAGCGGCCACCTGGCCGCGGTGGCGCAGGCCTGCCTGGAACTGGCGCAGGCGCCGTACGAACGCGGCGCGGCGCAGCTGGCCTTGCGCGCCTCGCACCTGCGCCTGGCGCCCCTGCTGGCTGCACGCCACACGCTCACGCCGGCGCAGCGCGACGAGTTGCGCTGGCGCCTGGCCGACCACCGCGCCACGCGCCGTTCGGCGGCGCTCGATGCCAGGGCAGAGGTCGTGGCCGGCGCCGAGAGCGACGCCGTACGCCGCCTGCACGCCATTGCCCGCACCTGCGAGCAGCTCGCCTTCGAGCCCGACTTCAGCTTCCTGTACCACCGCAAGCGGCACCTGTTCCACATCGGTTACCGCGTCGCCGAGCAGGAGCTCGACGTGGGCTTCTACGACCTGCTGGCCTCCGAGTCGCGCCTGACGAGCTTGCTGGCCATTGCCAAGGGCGACGTGCCGGTGAGCCACTGGGCATCGCTCGGCCGGCTGTTCTATGCCGTCGGCGCCGATGCCGGGTTGCGCTCCTGGTCGGGCTCGATGTTCGAGTACCTGATGCCCACCCTGGTGCTCGACGAACCGCACGGCAGCGTGCTGCACGAGGCCTGCGAAGCGGCGCTGCAGGAGCAGATCACGTTTGCGCAAGCCCACGCTGTGCCGTGGGGCATTTCGGAGTCGGCCTATGCCGGCAGCGACCACACGCTGGCGTATCAGTATTCGCCGCAGGGCGTGCCGCGCCTGGCGTTGCGCCGAACGCCGCCGGACGAGCTGGTGATCGCGCCCTATGCCACCGCGCTGGCGGCACAGATCGCACCGCAGCGCGCGACCTTGAACTTTGTCGCGCTCGAGGCGCTGGCCGCGCGTGGCCGCTACGGTTTCATCGAGGCGCTCGACTTCACGCCCGCGCGCCAGCAGGGCACCGAACGCTTCACGCCGGTGGGCACCTTCATGGCGCACCACCAGGGCATGAGCATCGTGGCACTGGCCAACCTGCTGCTGGGCGGCCCGGCGCAGCGCTGGGGCATGGCCAACCCGCACATCGAGGCGGTCGCCTCGGTGCTGCACGAACGCGCGCCGCGCGAGGTGTCAATGTTGTACGCGCCGCCGTCCGGCCCGCCGCCGCAGGCGCTGCAGCGGCGCGCGCCGGGTCTGCTGCGCGAGGTCTTCCCGGGCGCCACCGCGCTGGAGCCCACGCACGTGCTGTCGAACGGGCGCTACAGCGTGTCGCTGCGCGCCAATGGCGCCGGCTGGAGCCGCTGGGGCCAGACCGGCATCACACGCTGGCGCGACGACGCGCTGCGCGATGCACACGGCAGTTTCTTCTACTTGCGCCGGCTCGACGCGGCCCAACCGGGCGGCCAGGCGCTGCACTCGATCACCCAGCACCCGGCGCCCGACCCGGCCGCGCACTACCAGAGCACCTACCACGCCGACCGTGTGTGCTTCGACGCGGCCTGGCCCGATGTGCAGGCCCACACCACCGTGTGGGTGAGCCCGGAAGACGACATCGAATTCCGCCAGGTCGAGCTGCGCAACCTGAGCGAGCGCACGATCGAGATCGAACTGATCTCGGCCTTTGAAGTGACCCTGGCCGACCCGCGTGCCGACGAAGCCCACCCGGCCTTCACCAACCTGTTCGTGCGCGCCGAGTGGCAGGCCGAGACCCAGGCGCTGGTGTTCGAGCGCAAGCCGCGCCTGCCCACCGAACAGGGCCTGCAGGCCGCGCACTTCCTGGCCGACGGCGACCCGCAGGTGCTGGGCATCCGGGTGCAGACCGACCGCCAGCGCTGGCTCGGCCGAAACCGTGCGGCGAGCCGGCCGCTGGGCTTGTTCGACGCAGTGCCGGGCGGCCTGGACGCGCAGAACGCTGCGCATGGCGATGCGCTGACCGCGTTGACCACGGGCCTGGACCCGGTGTGCGCGCTCGCCGTGCGCTTGCGCATCGCGCCGTTCGGCAAGGCGCAGCTGACCTTCGCGACAGCCGCGTCGGACAACGGCGGCACCTTGAGCGCGGTGATCGACAAGTACCGCCAGCCCAGCCACGTGCAGCGCGCCTCGTTGATGTCGGCCACGCTGACCGGCATCCGCTTGCGCACCTTGCGCATCAGCGCCGAGAACTTCGCCGCGATCCAGACCTTGACGACCGCGCTGGTGCTGAGCCTCACGCGCCCGCGTGCCGGCGCCGCATCGGCGCGGCCGGACGCCGCCGAGTCCGCGGCCAGCGGCATGGCTGGCACGGCAGGTATGGCCGGCCCGGCCGGAGTTTGCGACCGCCGCCTGCTCTGGCGCTTCGGCATTTCGGGCGACCGCCCGATCGTGCTGGTGTCGGCCGGCGTCACGCAGGGCGTGGGCCTGCTGCGCTCGGTGGCCCAGGCGCTGCGCCTGTGGTCGTGGGGCGGCATTGCCTGCGACCTGGTGGTGGTCAACGCCGAGCCGGCTTCTTATGTGATGGCGTTGCACCACGAGCTGGCCGCGCTGCGCGACCGCCACGGCGCCGACAGCGGCGCGCCCGCCAGCCCGACCACCCTGGGCGGCCCGTCCGGCCCGGCCAGCACCGGCTTCCACGTGTTGCGCGCCGACGAACTCTCGGCCGACGAACTGAGCACGCTGAAAGTGCTTGCGCGAGTGCGCCTCAACGCCGATGGCCGGCCGCTGCAGCACCATGTGCAAGAGTGGAGTGAACTGCACGAAGAGGCCTTCGAGCGTCGCCACGACACCTCGACCACCGCGCTGGCGCTGGCCGCCAGCCCCGCCAGCACGGTGCCCGCACCGACCGGCGAGTTTGCCCCGGGCTCGGGCGAGTTCCGTTTCGACGTGAGCACGCGCCTGCGGCCGCAGCGGCCGTGGATCAACGTGCTGGCCAACCCGGCTTTCGGGGCCCAGATCTCCGAGGCCGGCGGCGGCTACACCTGGGCGCTGAACAGCCGCCTGAACCAGCTCACTGCGTGGTCGAACGACCCGGTGGCCGACCCGCCGTCCGAATCCTTCCTGCTGCAGGACCTGAAGACCCTGCAGGTCTGGAGCGTGACACCGAGCGCCTGCGGCGACACCCAGGCGGTCTACCGCGTGTCGCACGGCCAGGGCTACAGCGTGATCAGCCACCGGCGCGGCGACGTGGACGTGACGGCGTCTTGGTGCGTGGACACCGCCACTTCGGTCAAGCAGGTGCGGCTGCGCATCGTCAACCGCGGGCACCGCAGCCTGCACCTGCGCGTGATCGGCATCGCCGAATGGATGATGGGCGCGAACCGCTCGGACCGCGGCACGGTGCACACCGCGCTGTTTCGCCAGCGCCTGCCGGCGCCAGCGGCCGGCACACGCGAGCAAAAACTCACGGCGCTGCTGGCCACGCAGCGCGACCGCTCGGCCGGCTTCGGCGACGGCACCGCCTTCCTGGCCCTGGCCGGCGCCTCTGATGCAGACGACGATGGCGGCGACGGCGACTACAACAGCAGCGGCAACGACTGGACCTGCGACCGGCGCGAATGTTTCGATGCGCGCGGCCGGTTGGTGCTGCCCGACCATTTCGGCAAGGTCCAGGGCAGCGGGCTGGACCCGTGCGCGGCGCTGGCGACACGGCTCGAGCTGGACGCGGGTGATGCCGCCGAACGCGTGTTCCTGATCGGTTATGCCGCCAGCCCCGGCGCAGCCCGGCAACTCGCCGCGCAGGCCGCCGCCACCGGCGCGATGCAGCGCCTGGAAACCACGCGGTGCAGTTGGGACACGCTGCTCGGCGCCACCACCGTGAAGACGCCCGACCCGCTGTTCGACGCGATGGTGAACCGCTGGCTGCTGTACCAGACCGTGGCCTGCCGTCTGTGGGCCAAGGCCGGCTTCTACCAGGCCGGCGGCGCAACCGGCTTTCGCGACCAGTTGCAGGACGCGATGGCGCTGGCCTGGGCCGCGCCGCACATGCTGCGCGAGCAGATCGTGCTGTGCGCGTCGCGCCAGTTCCCCGAGGGCGATGTGCAGCACTGGTGGCACGCCCCCACCGGCGCCGGCGTGCGCACCCATTTTTCGGACGACCTGCTGTGGCTGCCGCACGCCTGCGTGCACTACCTGCGCGCCACCGGCGATGCGAGGCTGCTCGACGAGCCGGCGCCATTTCTCGATGGCGCACCCATTCCCGACGGCGCCGAAGACGCCTACTACATACCGACGACCAGCGCGCAACAGGCCACCGTCTACGAACACGCCGCGCGCACACTCGACCGCAGCCTGCGCGTGGGCGTGCACGGGCTGCCGTTGATGGGCAGCGGCGACTGGAACGACGGCATGAACCGCGTCGGCATCGAAGGGCGCGGTGAGTCGGTCTGGCTCGGCTGGTTCCTGTGCAAGCTGGTGGCCGACTTTGCGCCGCTGGCCCAGGCGCGCGGCGACGACGCACGCGCACAGCAGTGGGAAACCGCCGCGCTGGGCTGGAAAACGGCGCTGAACGGCCCTGCCTGGGACGGCCAGTGGTTCAAGCGCGCCTTCTTCGACGACGGCCAGCCGCTCGGATCGAGCGTCAACCCCGAGGCCCGCATCGACCTGATCGCGCAGGCCTGGAGCGTGCTGTCCGGCGCCGCGCCACCGGCCTTGCAGCGCATGGCGCTGGCGGCGGTGGAAGAGCATCTGGTGGACCCCGACGCCGGCCTGATCAAGCTGCTCGACCCGCCGCTGGCCCACGCGGTGCCCAGCGCCGGCTACATCCAGGCCTACCCGCCCGGTGTGCGCGAAAACGGCGGCCAGTATTCGCACGGCGGTGTGTGGGCGCTGATGGCGCAGGCGCAGTTCCAGACCGAACTGACGAAGGCGCGGACGGCAGCCGGCATGGGTGTCGGCAGCGGCAGCGCAAGCCGCTCCGGCGGCGACACCGCCTACCGCTACTTCACCTTTCTGAGCCCCGCGCACCGCGCGCGCCACGCCAGCCATGGCGCGGCCTACGGCATCGAACCGTACGTAATGGCCGGCGACGTGTACACCCAGCCGCCCTACGTGGGGCGCGGTGGCTGGAGCTGGTACACCGGCTCGGCGGCGTGGATGCAACGCGCCGCGATCGAGTCGATCTTCGGCCTGCACCAGGGCGCGCGCAGCCTGTGCCTGTGCCCGTGCCTGCCCTCGCACTGGCCCCGCGCCGAGCTGACTTTGCAGCGCGACGACCGCTCGATGCGCTTCATCCTGATTCGCACCAACGCGGCCGGCGCATTGCAGGCGGCGCTGCCCGAAGGCGAACGCCACACGGCCCTGCTGCTGCGCTGCGGCGAGCACCTGCACTGGCCCGACCTGGCGCTGCACACCTGTTTCGTGGTGCCGCTGCTGGACGACGATGAAGAAGCCGCATGAACTGGCCGAGCGCCTGCTCGGTGCGCCTTACGAGTCGCTCGACGCGCGCACCCAGAAAGTGGCGCGCCACGTGGTGGCCCGAAAACACATTGCGCGAAACACCGCGCAAGACACCGGCCTGCAACCGTCACGCGGCCAGCGCGCCGCCGATGCGGTGGCGGCCTTCGGGGGCTCGTGGACCTTCATCGCGCTGTTCGCCGCCACGCTGGTCGGCTGGGTCGGGCTGAACACGTTCGTTCTGGCCCAGGGTCGAAGCTTCGACCCTTACCCGTACATCCTGCTGAACCTGTTCCTGTCGATGCTGGCCGCGATCCAGGCGCCGATCATCCTGATGTCGCAGAACCGCCAGGCGCAGAAAGACCGCCAGGTGGCCGAGCACGACTACGAAGTCAACCTGAAGGCCGAGCTCGAGATCATGCTGCTGCACGAGAAAGTGGACCTGCTGCGCGAAGGCCAGTGGGGCGAGCTGCTGGCCTTGCAGCGCCAGCAGCTTCAGTTGCTCGCAGACCTGATGGACAAGCGCGCCCCCGGCGCCTGAGCGTGGGCGCATCACGCACCGCCTCACCCACAAGGGCTCGGGGCATCGTCCTACACGCGCAGGCGCCTCGCGCCGATGGTTGCGGTCAGCCGTCGTTTCTACAGTTCAGGCATCGGTTCAGTGCGGCACCGCACCGACCAACCGATGACCCGCCAGACAACGAAGGAGCGCCTCATGGCCGCCAAGATAGAACCCATCAACGTGAAGCAGCCGGCCGCTGACGCCGAGCGCATGGTGCTTGACGAGGCCGCCATCGACGCCGCCCGCCGCAGCCTGGACCAGGGAGCCGTGACACCGAGCTACGGCCCGAGCCCGTGGCGCGAAGACGTGATCAAGCTGCTGAATGATTCACTCGCCACCGAACTGGTGTGCGTGCTGCGCTACAAGCGCCACCACTTCACCGCCGACGGCCTGGCTTCGCCGAAGATCGCTGAAGAATTTCTGGTCCACGCCAACGAAGAGGCAGCCCATGCCGACCGACTGGCGCAACGCATTGTGCAGCTCGGCGGCGAGCCCGATTTCTCACCCGACTCGCTGACCCAGCGCAGCCACGCCGCCTACGACGATTCGTCGGACCTGAAGGCAATGATCAAGGCCAACCTGATCGCCGAACGAGTCGCGATCGAGGCCTACAGCCAGATCATCGGATTGATCGGCGACAAGGACTCGACCACTCGGCGCCTGCTCGAAGACATCCTGAGCGATGAGCAAGAGCACGCTGACGAGCTGAAGGACTGGCTGGCTGCCTGAACCTGCTCGGCGATTCCTCTGCTCTTTTTTTCGGCCCATGGGTGGTGGGGCTCATCACCACCCGTTCAAGCGCAAGCACATTTCAACTTTCACCGGAGATTTACACCATGAACATTCGCACCACCCTCGCTGCCGCCGTCACTGCCGTCGCCATGCTCACCGCTGCCGGCTGCGCCGTCACGCGCGGTCAGGAAACCGTCGGCGCCTACGTCGATGACGCAGCCATCACCACCTCGGTCAAGGCCCGCTTCGTCGAGAACAAGGAAGTCGACGCGAGCAGCATCAAGGTCGAAACGCTCAACGGCACCGTGATGCTGTCGGGCTTTGCCAAGAGCGCGACCGAAAAGAGCACGGCCGAGACCATCGCGATGAAGGTCAAGGGCGTGAAGATGGTCAAGAACGAACTCGCGATCCGTTCGTGATCCGTTCGCGAGTTTTCTGATTTCATTGAAGGAGATCCACATGAACTGGGACCGCATTCAAGGCAACTGGAAACAAGTGACCGGCCGGGCCAAGGAACAATGGGGCAAGCTGACCGACGACGACTTCGACGTGATCGACGGCCGCCGCGAGCAGCTCGCCGGCAAGATCCAGGAACGCTACGGCGTGGCCAAGGACGATGCCGAGACACAGGTTGCCGAGTGGGAGCGCAAGGCCAACGATACGTGGTTCACGAAGAAATAAGCCGCCTCTCGATGCGCGCCTGACAAAGGCGCGAGCCACAAGCGCCCCGGGTTCGACAACGAACGGTGGGGCGCTTCCTTTTGTTCAACGCTTGTCGAACAATGTCGCATGCCTGCCTCCCGAACCGCCGCCAACCCCGCCAACCCTGCTGATGCCGCCGCTGCGGTTGTTGCGGCTGCTGGGCAGGCCAGCGAACGGTCCGACACCGCACCGCTGCCACCCCGCCCGCGTTCGAGCGCGGCCGCCTCGGTCCTGGCCACGCTGGCGGTGATTGCAGCGCTGTGGTGGGGCCAGCGCTTTCTGATCCCGCTCGCGGCCGGGCTGATGCTGGCCATGCTGGTGATGCCGCTGACGGTGTGGATGACCACCGCACTGCACAGCCGTGCGGCCGCCACGGTGCTGACCCTGGCGCTCGTGCTGGGCGCGCTGGCAGCCGGCGCGATGGCCTTCGGCGGCCAACTCGTGCGCGTGGCCGAACGGGTGCCGGAGATGATCAGCATGGCCGCCTACCAGCTGGCCGAACGCGACCCCGGCACCGACTCGGTGCTGACCCGCGCGCGCATCGCACTGCAGCAGCTCGACCGTGCCGCCGACCGCATGGTGACCCCCAAGCCGCAGGTGCGTGCGGGCCGACGCGCGGTGGCCGCCCCGGCGGCGGTTGCGGCATCGGCGGCCGCGCCGAACAGCAGCATCACCGCCGGCGCCGCCGAGGCGCTGCGCGAGACGGCCGTGACCGGCTCCAGCGTGTTGATCGGTTTTGCCGGCAACCTGAGCATCATCTTCTTCATCGCCTTCTTCGTGCTGATCGGCGGCAAGCCGTTGACCGAGCGCTTTCTCGGCCTGTGGATCTACCACCCCAACGCGCACGACCTTGCGCACCGCGCGATGCTCGAGTCCGCGCGCCAGATCCGCATCTATGCCGGCGTGCTGCTGGTGACCAACACCTTGGTGGGCGTGCTGGTGTGGATTGGATTTTCACTGGCCGACCTGCCCGACGCCGCCGGTTGGGGCGTGACGGCCGCGGTGTTGCACCTGGTGCCCTATCTCGGCATGGCGGTGCTCACGGCGCTGGGCGCGGCCGAGACCTACCTGGAGCACGGCTCGCTCAGTGCGGCGCTGGGCATGGCGACCTTCGTGGTCGTGACCTCCACGCTGATCGGCACGCTGGTGACGGCCTGGCTGCAGGGCCGTGCCGCAAAAATGAACTCGGCCGCGGTCTTCATCGGCCTGGTGTTCTGGGGCGCGCTGTGGGGAATCTGGGGCCTGTTCCTCGGCCCCGCGCTCGTGGTGCTGCTCAAGGTGGTGGCCGAACATTCGCGCTCGGGGCACCGGGTGGCGAAGCTGATGCAGGGGTGAGCCGCGCGACTCAAGCCTGATCAGCCAGCCCGTTCAGGCGCCGCGCGTTGGCTTTGCAGATGGCGCGGAACGAAGCGCTGATTCGTTCGTCGCCCGCTGCACGAGCCCAGAACGACTGCGCGGCCGTGCAGGCGGCTTGCCACACCGGCCTTTGCGGCGGCAAGGGCAACGGCGGCTCGAACTCGCGCTGGGCCACTTCGCCACCGGGCAGGGGGGCGTACAGCATCGGCAGCATGTCGTAGGCCGGTGCCAGAACGAGCGTGCCCTGCGGTCTAAAGCTCAGATTGCCGGTGTGCATGTCGGTGTTGGCAATCAGGCGGCCGAACCACCACAGGTGCTGAACAGCCACCAGGTCGGCAGGCGTCAACAGACCCGCGGCAGCGAATCGGGCCGCGGGTCGGGTCCAGTCGGTGGATCCGTCGCCCAGCAGCGCAGCGTCCAGCGTGGTCAGGCAGATCAGCCGGCTGCGGCCGAACAGACCGTGGCGGTCGAAGCGCTCGACCTCCAGGAAGGTGCGGCCTGCGTGATCGACGATGCGGCTGCGCGCGCCCTGCACGCCGGGCAGCGTGGCCAAGGCTTCGAGCGCGAGGTGCTCGCACACCAGTAGGTCGGCCCAGCGCCGCACCGCGGGTGAGCCATCGGCACCCGAGAACTTGACCAGCACATGCGGTGTGGCACTGCCGGCCAGTTCGCGCAGCGCCGGAAACTTGGGAAATTCACCGGCCGCGCTGGACCCGGCCACACCAGCCGCAAGCGCCTGCTCGGCCAGGCGAGCGTAGGCGCCACCCAGCGCTCGCGCCTTCAGCGGTGCGGGCGGCGCGAGCTTGCTGACCTGCCATTGTTCGTACGCCGGGTTGCCGAGAATCAGGTTGCCGCTCGCGTCTGAACCACTGCGGTTCAGAACGTGAAGCACGTCGTCGTCGGACCATTCTTCCGGGTTCGGTGCAACCGCGAACACACGGTGCTGCGCACGCGCGAACTGGCGCCCCAAGTAGCCCTGCGGACGCATGTCGTACAGCGGGTAGGGCAAGCCGGGCCACCAACCATCGCGCGATTCGTCGGGCACGGGCCAACCGGTGCCCGACAGATCGGCGCAGGTGCCCTCAGGGCGGACCAGCGCCAGTTTCGCAAGCTGCTCGGCGCGGCCCGACGCATCCACTTCGTACAGCGGCAGGTCAGCCAGGTCCCCACGCAACGCCCGGCGCAGCGCATGACGGGTGCGCCTGGCCTTGCCGGTACTCACCACCCGATCGCCCATTTCATGCAGCAGGCGGTGCAGGGTGGGAACGCTCACTTCCAACGCTTCGGCGAGTGCCGGTGCACTGACAGCCACACGCCGCGCCAGCACGGCGGCGAGCTGGTCTCTGGCGGCTTGGTTTTTCGGGCGCATGCGCAATTATGAAACGATTCTTGATGAGATAAACAAGACGCCTATATGGGTAAAGTTCTCTCCTCTTTTGACACTTTTGATACGTTTCAACGCATGAAAAGATTCAACCGATCTCAAGCACCAAACTGGCATCGAAGCGCGGGTTCTCCGGCACCACCCTGCGCCCGAGCTGGTAGCCGCGCGGGTTGCACAGCACGCGGCACCCGCCCACGCGGTAGTCGAAGCTGGCGTGGGTGTGGCCGTGGATCCACAGCACCGGCACTTCGAAGAACGATGGCGGCAATTCATTGATGAAGGCCGTCGAGACCCAGTCGGCTGCAAAGCGCGGCGCGAGCGAACCGCGGTGCGGGCCGTGGTGCGTGATCACCACCGTCGGCCCGTCAAACGGTTCGGCCAGCGCCTGCTGCAGCCAGGCGCGCTGGGCACGGTGCAGCACCAGCGTGTCTTCGGGCGTGAGCTTGCGCGCCGTCGCCGGGTTCGGCACATCTGGCACATCTGGCACATCTGGCCCATCGGGCGCCGACTCATCATCTCTGACCGAGATCGTGCGGTAGTCGACCATAGTCCGGCGCGCCGCGGCGATGCCCCGGTTCACGTCGGACACGGGGCCCGTGGTGGTGTCGATGCGCAGCGCGAAGTCGGTCCACAAGGTGCAGCCGAGAAAGCGCACTCCGCCGATCACCACCGCATCGCGGTCCAGCACATGCACCGGCGGGTTCGCCGCGTGTTCGGCGCCGCGGCGCATCGCGGCCAGCTCGTCGGTCATCACGCAGTCGTAGTACTCATGGTTGCCGGGCACCAGCAGCACCGCCCTGGCGCGCTGCACCGCCGAAAACTGTTGAGCCCACGCCAGCGCCTTGGAGCCGGGGCAGACGATGTCGCCTGCCAGGACCGCCACGTCGAAATCGGCTTCGGCCGGCACGGCCATGGGTGTGAACTCGAGGTGCAGGTCGGACAGCACCAGCAGCTTCATGCGGCCTCGCTGAATTGGCTGGCGACCACGGCGATCGACTCGCGCACCTTGTCGACCATCGGCGAACCCCCATGCGCCGAGAACACCAGCTCGTGCGTGGCGCGCGTCATGCCCACGTACAGCAGGCGCACTTCCTCGTCGAGCGGTTCGCCGCGGAACGGCAGGGCCTGCAGGCCGGCGAAGAACACGCAGGGGAACTCCAGGCCCTTGGAGCTGTGCAGGGTCAGCAGCTTCACGCTCTGGGTCGCCCAGTCGCTGCGCTGCGGACGGCGCGTGGCCATGCTCAGGCACGGCAGGCTCCTCCTGGCCAAGGCGTGCTCGAAAGCCGGCATCAGCGTGCGGGTGCGCGCCAGGATGGCCATGTCGCCCAAGGGTCGCCCGTCGGCATGCGCGCGTGCAATGCGTTCGGCAATCAGCTCGGCTTCTTCGGCTTCGGTGCCGGCCTCGACGAGCAAAGGCACCGGCCCGCGCCGCCCCGCGGTGCTGGGTTGCACCGGCTGAAGGTCATCGGCCGAGCCCTCGCCTCTGTGTTCGCTGAGCAAGCTGTGCGCGCATTGGAGCGCCAAGGCCAGCACCTCGGCGGTGTTGCGGTAGTTGATCTTGAGGATGCTGGTGCGGCCCACCGCTTCGATGCCCACGCTGGCGAAGTTGAAGCGCTTGCGCTTCTTCTGGTAGATCGACTGCACGTCGTCATACAGCACCAGCAGCGAGCGGGTGGCGGGGTTGACCATGCGCGCAGCGGCCTGCAGCCAGGCGTCTTCGAAGTCGTGCGCTTCATCGACCAGCAACGCGGTGTACTGGCCAGCGGGCACGAAGCCGGTGGCCACCGCGCGGGTCAGGGTCTGCGCGAGTTGTTGCCAGTAGTCCTTGGCCTGGCGGTCCGCCGGCACACTGAGCTGGTAGGCCCGCACCAGCTCTTCGCACCAGCCGTGAAAGGTTCGGACCACAACCCGCTCGTCCACCCCGCGGCTGCGCAACTGCGCTTCGATGCGCCCGGCCAGCGCGTGGTTGTAGCAAAGCACCAGGATGGGCTGGTCGACCCGCGCCGCGGCGGCGAGTTGCTGCGCGCGAAACACCAGGATCATCGTCTTGCCCGAGCCCGCCGCGCCGTGGATCACGCGGTGGCCTTCACCCAGCGTGCGGGCCACCTGCTCCTGCTGCAAGTCCATCACTTGAAGCAGGTCTGGCAGTGCCAGCGCGGCGGCGCCGGGTGCGGCGTGCAGCGGCAGGGCTTGCTGCTGCGCCAGGCGTACTTCGGGGAACAGGTGCCAGCGGATGCGGTCGCGCTGCGGCAGGCTCAAGGTGTGCGGGTAGTGCAAGGTGAACATGCCCCACAGGCGGCGCTGAAATGCGTCGGCCGGCACCTGCTCGTCCAGGTCGTCGCGCAGCAAGGTGCGCGCTGTGGGGAACAGGGTTTCGAAGTCGCTCGAAGCCACGTCGTCGCGCTTGAGCGCCGAGAGCACCACGCCCCAGCCATACGGAAACAGCAGCTTGCCGGCAAACGGCCCGTCACCATGAACCAGTGCCGGGTCGCGCTGCATCAGGTCGACCAGCTCCATCGCGTAGTCACGCGCCTGGCGCAGCGGGTGCGGCTGTGTCACGCGGCCGCGCGGTGTGTTCAGCTCCACCGCATCACGCGTGGCCGGCCCGAGCGTGGCACGCTTCCAGTCCTTCACCTCCAGCAGCAGCATGCCCCAGCGCGGGCTCAGCACCACGAAGCCCGGCTGGCGCGCGCGCGGGCCGATGGGAATGTCGTGCCAGGCGAGGTGGTCGTCTTCGAGGCATCGCTTCAGCTGGTGCAGCACGCGGCGCTCGCCAGCGTTGCAGCGCTGGTCGATGTGGCTGAGGCCTTGGGGGAAGAGGGCCATGGTGCAAGCTCAACCTGCCGGCTGATCTACCCGCAGGCCCTTGAAGTAGCCTCGAAAGAAGCCGGCGCCAAACAGGGCACTGGCCAGCCACCTGTCCAGGTTCAAGCGCACCCGCTTGGTGACTTCATTGCTCTCCATGCCATACCTTCGATGTACCAACCCGAAGGCACGAATCCTAGATCAGAACCTCACGCTTGCCAGGGGACACCTCGATCAACGCGCAGCACCCCGCTTCACGCGCTCGATGACGGCTTTCGCCTGCACCTCCGCCGCGAGCGAAAAGTCCAGCGACGAGCGGCACAGGCCGGCGTGCTGGTAGTTCAGGTTCTCGTATAGCTGCGCCGCGGCGGGGTGGGCGTCGAGCAGCGAACCCAGCGCGTCGTCGGGTTCGACGGTTTCGAGTTCGTGTACCAGGTGCGTCACGACAGCACGGTACTGATCGGCACCAACGGCGACTGCGCTGTTGTCGAGCCGCTCCAGCAGCGCGGCGAGGGTGTGCGTGACCGTGAGGTCGGATGCCTTGTCAACGGCTTTGCCTGAGTTCATTCATTCCTCCCGCGGCCCTCGACGGAGGACCGGTTCAAGTCAAGAACCTGGGGGAAGAGCCGCCGATTTCAAGGAGGAGGCTGAGCGCAGCCCGGTCTGGCACGGGCGCGGAGGCGCTCAGAACGCCGCGATGCCCGTGATCGCCCGCCCGAGAATCAGCGCGTGGATGTCGTGCGTGCCTTCGTAGGTGTTGACCACCTCGAGGTTCACCAGGTGGCGCGCCACGCCGAATTCGTCGCTGATGCCGTTGCCGCCCATCATGTCGCGCGCGGTGCGGGCGATGTCGAGTGCCTTGCCGCAACTGTTGCGCTTCATGATCGAGGTGACCTCGACCGACGCCGTGCCTTCGTCCTTCATGCGCCCCAGCCGCAGGCAGCCTTGCAGCCCCAGCGTGATGTCGGTCTGCATGTCGGCCAGCTTTTTCTGGATCAACTGGTTCGCGGCCAGCGGCTTGCCAAACTGCTTGCGGTCGAGCACGTACTGGCGCGCGCGGAAGAAGCAGTCTTCGGCCGCGCCCAAGGCCCCCCAGGCGATGCCATAGCGCGCGCTGTTCAGGCAAGTGAACGGGCCCTTCAGGCCGCGCACCTCGGGGAAGGCGTTCTCTTCGGGGCAGAACACCTCGTCCATCACGATCTCGCCGGTGGTGCTGGCGCGCAGGCCGACCTTGCCGTGGATCGCGGGGGCGCTCAGGCCCTTCATGCCCTTGTCGAGGATGAAGCCGCGGATCGCGCCCCCATCGTCCTTCGCCCAGACGACGAACACGTCGGCGAACGGGCTGTTGCTGATCCACATCTTCGCGCCGCTGACCGAGTAGCCCCCCGCCACCTTGCGCGCCCGCGTGACCATGCTGCCGGGGTCGGAGCCGTGGTTGGGTTCGGTCAGGCCGAAGCAGCCGATCCATTCGCCGGTGGCCAGCTTGGGCAGGTACCTCTGCTTCTGCGCTTCGGTGCCGAACTCGAAGATCGGCACCATCACGAGCGAACTCTGCACGCTCATCATCGAGCGGTAGCCGGAGTCGACTCTTTCGACCTCGCGCGCCACCAGGCCGTAGCAGACGTAGTTCAAGCCGGAGCCGCCATAGGTGTCGGGGATGGTGGGGCCGAGCAGGCCGAGCTCGCCCATCTCGCGAAAGATCGCCACGTCGGTCTTCTCGTTGCGGAAGGCGTCGAGCACGCGCGGGGCCAGGCGATCCTGGCAATAGGCACGGGCGGCGTCACGCACCTGGCGTTCGTCGTCGGTGAGTTGCTGGTCGAGCAGCAGCGGGTCGTCCCAGTGGAAGTAGGCTTTTGTCTTGGTGGCCATGGGGAACTCCAGGTCGATGGATGCGGGATGGGGGTGGGATGGGCGTGTTCGCAGCGTAGCGGATTCAGTCGCGGGTCATTCCGCCGCGGTCATTCCGGCGCTCATTCCGGAATCACCGCGGTGACCTCGATCTCGACCTTGGCCTGGTCTTCCATCAGCGCCGACACCTCGACCGCCGACATCGCCGCGTTGAAGCTGCCGATCAGCTCTCGAAAGGCGGCGCCGATCTCGCGCCCCTGGTCCAGGTACTCGCGCTTGCTCGTCACGTACCAGGTCATGCGCACGATGTGCTCGGGCTTGGCGCCGGCCACGGTCAGCACCTCGACGATGTTCTCGAGCGCCTTGCGCGCCTGGCCGGCCAGCGTGCTGCTGGGGAAGCGGCCTTCGGCGTCCCAGCCGATCATGCCGGCCACGAACACCATGCGGCCGGTGGCGGCCACGCCGTTGGCGTAACCGCGCGGGCGCGGCCAGCCGGGGGGGAGGAGGATTTGCATCTTGGTTGTCTCCGGAATCATTCGATCTGGAACTTCGACATCGCGCTGCGGATGTCTTCGGGGATCTCGATCGGGCGGTGCGTGTCCAGGTTGGTGATCACCAGCACCTGGGTCATGCGCGCCCGCTCTTCGGTGCCGCAACGGCAACCGACGCTCAAGCGGAACGACGCGCCGCCAATGCGCAGCACCGTGAGCCCGAGCGTCACCTCATCGCCCATGCGGCTGATCGCGGTGAAGTCGCACTGCAGGCTGACGGTCGGCGTGCCGATGCGGCGCTGCTGCACCAGCGGGCCGTACGGAATGCCCAGCGCGTCGGTGAACCAGTCTTCGAGCAAGCCATTGAACATCACCATGTACTGCGGGAAGAACACGATGCCCGCCGGGTCGCAATGCGAGAAGCGAATGCGCAGCGGGCGCTCGAAGCGGTGCATGGACGTCTCGCTCATGACGCCATCGCTCATGTCGCGGTGCGCAGCCGAAACCGCTGCAGCTTGCCCGTCTCGGTGCGCGGCAGTTGCGCCACGAACTCGATCGCACGCGGGTACTTGTACGGCGCGATGGCCTGCTTGACGAAGTCTTGCAGCTCCTTCACCAGCGCGTCCGAGGCCTCGTGCCCACCGCGCAGCACCACGATCGCCTTGACGATCTGGCCGCGCTCGGCATCCGCCACGCCGATCACGCCGCATTCGGCCACCGCCGGGTGCTGCAACAGCGCGTCTTCAACCTCGGGCGAGGCGATGTTGTAGCCGGCCGAGATGATCATGTCGTCGGTGCGCGACTGGTAGTGGAACCAGCCGTCGGCGTCCATCAGGTAGGCATCGCCGGTCAGGTTCCAGCCGTTTTGCACGTAGGCGCGCTGGCGGTCGTCGGCCAGGTAGCGGCAGCCGGTCGGGCCCTTCACTGCGAGCTTGCCGATCTGCCCGGGAGGCAGCGGCTGGCCGTCGTCGCCGACCACGCAGGCCTGGTAGCCGGGCACGGCCTTGCCGGTGGCGCCGGGGCGTGCATTCGTGTCGTCGTGCGAGATGAAGATGTGCAGCATCTCGGTCGCGCCGATGCCGTCGATCAGCTCGATGCCGGTGGCCTCTTTCCACAGCGCGCGCGTGGCCGCCGGCAGCGCTTCGCCGGCCGACACGCACTTGCGCAGGCTGCTGCGCAGCGCGCCGCTGTTGGCCACCGCGATGGCGCGGTACGACGTGGGCGCCGTGAACATCACCGTGGCGCTGAACACGCGCACCGCGCGCATCAGGTCAGGCGGCGAGGCGCGTTCGAGCAGCACGGTCGAGGCGCCGATGCTCATCGGGAACAGCAGCAGGCCGCCGAGGCCGAAGGTGAAGGCCAGCGGCGGGCTGCCGATGAACACGTCGTCGGCCGTGGCGCGCAGCACGTGCGGCGGCCAGCAGGCGCAAGCGGCCATCACGTCGCGGTGAAAGTGCATCGTGCCCTTGGGCTGGCCGGTGGTGCCGGAGGTGAAGGCGATGATGCAGCAGTCGTCAGCGGCGGTCGCGACGTTGGTGAAGGTCGCGGGCTGCACGGCCATCGCCGCTTCGAGACCGGTCTCGGTGGCATCGTTGAAGAGCAGCGTCTGCCTCAGGCTCGGGCACTCGGGCGCGGCCAGCTTCAGCTCGACGGCCAGGCGCGCGTCGCACAAGGCGTGGCTGACCTCGGCCTTCTGAATGATCTGCTTCAGCTCTTTGGCGCGCAGCATCGGCATCGTGCCCACCGCAATGCCACCGGCCTTGATGACGCCGAACCAGCACGCCGCCAGCATCGGGTTGTTCGGCGCGCGCAGCAGCACGCGGTTGCCGGGCACCAGGCCCATCTGGTTCACCAGCACGTTCGCAATGCGGTTGGCCTTGTCTTGCAGCGTGGCATAGCTCCAGCGCAGGCCGGGCGCCTGGATGCACACGCGCTCGCCGTGGCCTTGCGCGACCTGTTTGTCCAGCAACTCGGTGGCGCAGTTCAGTTGCTCGGGGAACTGCAGGCCGGGCAACTCGAACCGGTACTCGGGCTGCATCTCTGCCGGCGGCAGGCGGTCACGGGCGAAGGTGTCGACATGTGCGCTGGCCATGATGGTGCTCCGCTCGGGGTTCAAGAAGCGACGTTCTTCAGCAGCTCACGCGCGATGATGAGCTGCTGCACTTCGGTGGCACCTTCGTAGATGCGCAATGAGCGGATCTCGCGGTACAGCCGCTCGACCGGCTGCTCGCTGACGACGCCCATGCCACCCCACATCTGCACCGCCGAATCAATGACCTGCTGCGCACCTTCGGTGGCCACCATTTTGGCCATCGCCGCTTCTTTGGTCACGTTGCGGCCCTGGTCGCGCTGCCAGGCGGCGCGGTAGGTCAGCAGCGCGGCGCTGTCGATCGTGGTGGCCATTTGCGCGAGCTTGGCCTGCGTGAGCTGGAAGTCGGCCAGCACGCCGTTGAACATGCGGCGCGTGGTGGCGCGGTGCAATGCTTCGTCGAGTGCGCGGCGCGCAAAACCCAAGGCGGCGGCGGCCACCGAGGTGCGGAAGACGTCGAGCGTGCGCATCGCTACCTTGAAGCCCTGCCCTGGCTCGCCGACCCGTTGCGACAAGGGCACGCGGCAGTTCGTGAACTTCAATCGCGCGAGCGGGTGCGGTGCGATCACATCGATGCGCTCGGCGATCTCGAAGCCCGGCGTTCCGGCATCGACGATGAAGGCCGAGATACCGCGTGAACCGGGCGCTTCGCCGCTGCGCGCGAACACGACGTAGAAGTCTGCGATGCCGCCGTTCGATATCCAGGTCTTCTCGCCATTCAGCACCACGTGGTCGCCGTCGACCTTCGCATCGAGCGCCATCGCCGCCACGTCCGAACCCGCGTTCGGCTCGGACAACGCGAACGCCGCGATCGCCTCGCCCTTGGCCACGCGCGGCAGGTAACGCTGCTTCTGCGGCGGTGTGCCGTCGATCGAGATCGCGCCCGAGCCCAGGCCCTGCATCGCGAACGCAAAGTCCGCCAGGCCCGAATGGCGCGCCAGCGTCTCGCGGATCAGGCACAGCGCGCGCGTGTCGAGCGTCTCACCGGCGGCGCCGAACTCGGCGCCCGCGACGGCATGGCGCAACCAGCCGCCGCCGCCGAGCGACTTGACCAGCGCGCGGCATTCGGCATCGACATCGGCGTGATGGTCTTGCGAAATGTGGGCTGCCGCCCAGGCATCGAGGCGGCTCTGCAGTTCGCGGTGCCGCTCGTCGAAGAACGGCCAGTCGAGGTATTGGGTGTCGCTCATCGTGCTTGACCTCAGTTGCCTTCGAACTGCGGCTTCTGCTTCGCCGCAAACGCGCGGTAGGCACGCCCGAAGTCTTCGGTCAGCATGCACAGCGCCTGGGCCTGCGCCTCGGCCTCGATCGCCTGGTCGATCGTCATCGTCCACTCCTGGTGCAGCATGGTCTTGGTGATGCCGTTGGCAAAGGTCGGGCCGTGGGCCAGTTCGGTGGCCAGCGCGGTGGCCTCGGTGAGCACCGTCTCGGGGGCGCACAGGCGGTTCAGGTAGCCCCACTGGTAGGCCTCTTCACCGGCCAGCGCGCGCCCGGTGAACAGCCATTCCGATGCGCGCCCGTGGCCGACGATGCGCGGCAGCATGTTGCACGCGCCCATGTCGCAGCCGGCCAGGCCGACGCGGTTGAACAGGAAGGCGGTCTTGCTGCGCGCGGTGCCCAGGCGCAGGTCGCTGGCCATCGAGATGATCGCGCCGGCCCCGGCGCACACGCCGTCGATGCTCGCCACGATCGGTTGCGGGCAGTGGCGCATCGCCTTCACCAGATCGCCCGTCATGCGCGTGAACATCAGCAGGTCCGGCGCCTTCAGATTGATCAACGGGCCGATGATCTCGTGCACATCGCCACCGGAGCAGAAGTTGTCGCCGGCACCGTGAATCACCACCGCCTTCACGTCGTCGGCATGGCGCAGGCGCTGGAACAGGTCGCGCAGCTCGGCGTACGACGCAAACGTGAGCGGGTTCTTGCGCTCGGGCCGGTTCAAGGTCACGGTGCCGACGCGGTCTTTCACGCTCCACAAGAAGTGTTCGGCGCGGTAGCCGGCGCAGGGCTTGCGGTTGCCGGCCAGCAGGCCGGCGTCGATGGCGTCAACGGCGGTGGGTGTGCTCTGGTTCATCGTGTCTCCGTTCTCAAACAGTCTGTTGCGCTGACAACTGCACCCGCAGCCGCCCCAGCAACTCGAACAACTGCTGCCGGTCGGCATCACTCACGCCACCGAGCAGTTCGATCACCCAGGCTTCGTGCACGCTGGCGATCTTCTCGAAGGCCTTGCGGCCCTTGGCAGTGAGCGCGACGCGGTAGGAGCGGCGGTCGTCGGGGTCGTCTTCGCGCGCCACCAGCCCGTCCTTGGCCAGCTCGTCGGTCAGCCCGGTCACGTTGCCGCCGGTCACCATCAGGAAACGCGACAGCGCATTCATGCGCAGCCCGGCCGGGTGGCGGTGAAGTTGAGCCAGGTAGTCGAAGCGCGCCAAGGTCATGCCGAACTGGCTGCGCAGGCGCTGGCGGATCTGGGTTTCGATGTCGTTGCTGCACGAAAGCAGGCGCAGCCACAGCCGCAGCGACTGGTGATCGCCGAGCGACGAGCGCCCTTCCAGCCCGATGCTGTCGTCGTCGAGCAGTGGCTGGATTTCGGTGCGGCTGGCACGCTTCACATCACCTCCCCGCCCGACACCGAGATGGCCTGCCCGGTGATGGCGGCCGCGCCGGCGCTGCACAACCATTGCACCGTGGACGCCACCTCTTGCGGCTGCACGATGCGCCCCTGCGGGTTGGACTTGACGAACTCGGCGCGCGCTGCCGCCGGCGTGCGGCCGGTCTTGGCCGCCACGTTGCGGATGCTCGACTGCAGGATCTCGGTCTCGGTGTAGCCCGGGCACACCGCATTGACGGTGATGCCCTTGGCAGCCACCTCGAGCGCGAGCGAACGCGTGAGGCCGATCACGCCATGCTTGGACGCCGAATACGCCGCCACATACGCATACCCGCGCAGCCCCGCCGTGCTGGCGATGTTCACCACCCGCCCCCACCCTGCCGCCAGCATGTCGGGCAGCGCGGCCTGCGTGCACAGGAAGGTGCCGGTCAGGTTGACCGCCAGCATCTGCTGCCACTGCGCCAGCGACGTCTTGGGCAGCGGTGCACTAAGCGCCTGGCCGGCGTTGTTGACCAGCAGGTGCACGGGCCCCAGGCTGGCGCGCGCCAGCGCAAACGCGGGCTCGACGGCGGGGGGGTCGCTCACGTCGATCACCACCACGCCCACCGCCGCGCCGGCGATGTCGTTCTTGAGCCGGGCCGCCAGGTCGTTCAGCTCGACGCGCCGCCGACCCATCAGCGTGACCGCGGCGCCCTGCTCTGCCAGCGCGCGCGCCACCGCCGCGCCGATGCCCTGCGCCGCGCCGGTGACGACCGCGTGCCGGCCTTGCAACGAGTGGGCGTCGTCCGTCATGCCGGCTCCTTCACCACCGGAGCAGCCGCCAGCGCCTTCTCGCGCGCGAACAGCGTTTCCATCTGGCGCTTGCCGGCGTCGTACTGGCGTGGCCAAGGCGCAGCGGTGTAGCCGATCTTGGCCGCTTCGGTCAGCGTCCAGGCCGGGTTGGCCAGGTGCGGGCGCGCCACCGCACAAAGGTCGGCGCGGCCGGCGGCGACGATGCTGTTGACGTGGTCGGCCTCCGAGATGGCGCCCACCGCGATGGTGGCGATGCCGGCTTCGTTGCGCACACGGTCGGCGAACGGCGTCTGGTACATGCGGCCGTAGACCGGCTTCTGCAACGCGCTGACCTGGCCCGACGAACAGTCGATCATGTCGGCACCCGCGGCCTTGAAGAGCTTGGCGAGCGCCACTGCGTCGTCGGGCGTGATGCCGCCTTCGACCCAGTCGTGCGCCGACACGCGCACCGAGATCGGCAAGTCTTGCGGCCACACGGCGCGAATCGCCTTGAACACTTCGATCGGGAACCGCGCGCGGTTCTCCAGCGAACCGCCCCAGTCGTCGGTGCGCCGATTCGTCAGTGGGGAGATGAAGGATGACAACAGGTAGCCGTGCGCGCAGTGCAGCTCCAGCCAGTCGAAGCCGGCCTCGGCGGCGAACACCGTGGCGCGCACGAAATCGTCGCGCACGCGTTCCATGTCGGCACGCGTCATCGCGCGCGGCACGGCGCCGTCGGCGAGGTAAGGCACGGCCGAGGCGGCGAACAGCGGCCAGTTGCCTTGTGCCAGCGGCTGGTCGGCACCGGCGCCGTCCCAGGGTGCGTTGGTCGAGCCTTTCGGGCCGGCGTGGCCAAGCTGGATCGCGATCTTCGCGTCGCTGCTGCGGTGCACGTGATCGACGATGCGCTTCCACGCATCGCGCTGGGCCTCGTTCCACAGGCCAGGGCAGCCGGGCGTGATGCGCGCGTCGGGCGAGGTGCAGGTCATCTCGGCCATCACCAGGCCGGCGCCGCCCATCGCGCGAGCGCCCAGGTGCACCAGGTGGTAGTCGCCGGCAATGCCGTCAGCCGCCGAGTACTGCGCCATCGGCGAGACGATCACGCGGTTCTTCAAGGTGACGCCGCGCACCGTGTACGGCGTGAACATCGGCGGTGGCGGGGGCGTGCCCTCGGGCGCCTGCATGCCCGAACGCTGTGCGAACCAGCGCTCGAAACCTTCGAGCCAGGCCCGGTCGCGCAGGCGCAGGTTCTCGTGCGAGATGCGCTGCGAACGCGTCAGCATCGAGTACATGAACTGTTCCGGTGGCAAGGTGTCGGCATAACGCTCGCCGACGTTCTCGAACCACTCCATCGCATTCCAGGCCGCGTTCTGAAGCCGCAGCACATCGACGGCGCGCAGCGCCTGGTAGCGCTTCAGCACTTCGGGAATGTTCGCGGCCTCGTGGCCGAGCTCGTTGAACTGGTGCGCGAGTTCGATCGCGTCTTCGATCGCCAGCTTGGTGCCCGAGCCGATCGCGAAGTGCGCGGTGTGCACCGCGTCGCCCATCAGCACCACGTGGCTGTGGCCGTTGAAGTGCGACCACTGCTCGCACTTCACTCGTTGAAAGTTCAGCCAGGCCGAGCCGCGCAAGTGGCGCGCATTCGTCATCAGCTTGTGGCCACCCAGGTGCGCGGCGAAGAGGTTTTCACAGAAGGCCACCGACTGGTCGGCGTTCAGCGTGTCCAGGCCGTGCGCCTTCCACACCGCTTCCGGCGTCTCGACGATGAAGGTCGTGGTCTTGTCATCGAACTGGTAAACGTGGGCCTGGAACCAGCCGTGTTCGGTCTTCACGAAGGTGAAGTTGAACGCGTCATACAGCTTGGTGGTGCCGAGCCAGATGAAGCGGTTCGGGCGCGTGACCACATCGGGCTTGAAGACGGCAGCGTACTTGTTGCGGATGCGCGAGTTGACGCCGTCGGAGGCGATCACCAGGTCGGCATCGGCATATTGGGTGTCGGACTCGACATCGGCCTCGAACACCAGCTTCACGTCCAACTCTTCGCAGCGCGCCTGCAGGATGTTGAGCAGCTTCTTGCGCCCGATGCCGATGAAGCCGTGCCCGCCGCTGCGGATCGTGCGGCCCTTGAACTCGAGCTCGATGTCGTCCCAGTGGTTGAAGGACTGTTCGATGGTGGCGGCGGTGACCGGGTCCCACTGGCGCATGTTGTCCATCGTCGCGTCGGAAAACACCACGCCCCAGCCGAAGGTGTCGTAGGGCTTGTTGCGCTCGACGACGGTCACGTCGTGCGAGGGCTGCAGCTTCTTCATCAGCAAGCCGAAATAAAGGCCCGCCGGCCCGCCGCCGATGCACACGATCTTCATGCGTTGCTCTCTTGTTGAACCCGACGAATAACAAGATTAGTCCTGAATAGTTCATGTGTCAAGCATATTTTTCCAGATCACAGCCATGGACTACAGTGGCCCGCAAGCTCACTTGCAGAACGAGGCCCTCGCCATGAATCGAGATCTGACTGCGCTGCAGGCATTGCTCGCCCCGCTGTTCCCCGGCCTGATGGGCCTGCAACTCACCGAGGTCGGCCCCGAACGCGTGGTCGCCACGATGAAGGTGCGCGCCGATCTGTGCACCACCGGCGGCATCCTGCACGGCGGCGCGGTGATGGCGTTTGCCGACACGCTGGGGGCGGTGGGCACCTTCGTCAACCTTGGGGAAGGCAAGGGCACGACGACGGTCGACTCCAGCACCAAGTTCATCGGCGCGGCCAAGGTGGGCAGCACTGTCACCGGCGAGTCCACGCCGTTTCATCGCGGCAAGACCACGATGGTCTGGCAGACGCTGATCAAGACCGAGGCCGGCAAGCTCTGCGCCGTGGTCACGCAGACGCAGCTCGTGCTGGGCGGCTGAAGCGCTTTCGGTACGCACCCGACGATGCGCACGCTTCGAACCGGCGACCTGATGCTGGAGCCGCAGGTGGCGGCCCACGCAGCCGAGCTGTATCCGCTGCTGGTCGACCCCGAGATGAGCCGCTACCTCGACACCGAGCCCCCGTCGGACCCGGCCTGGCTGGCCGAGCGCTTTGCCAAGCTGGAAACGCGCCTCTCGGCCGACGGCACCCAGCACTGGCTCAACTGGGTGATCCGCGCACCGGGGCACGGCTTGGTGGGCTTCGTGCAGGCTACCGTTTATGCCGACACCCGCGCAGACCGTTGCGCCGACATCGCCTACGAACTCGGCCGCCCGTTCTGGGGCCGCGGCTGGGCCGCCCGCGCGACTACAGCCATGTTGCACGAGCTGGCCGACAGCTACGCCGTGCAACGCGCCTTCGCCACGGTGGACCACCGCAACCTGCGCTCGATCAAGCTGCTGACCCGGCTGGCCTTCACGCCGGACGAGCCGCCGCACCACCCGCAGTACACCGTGGCCGAAGGCGACCGGCTGTTTGCGCGCAACCCGCTGTTCGAAGCGGCTCGGCCCGCAGCCTGATGCCGTCGACGGGCTCGGTCACACCTCTTCAGCCGCCCGCTCGCACCGCCCACCTCAACTTGGCCGAACTCGATCGCGGGTTGGCGCGGCGTTCGTCGAAAGACGGCCGGATCGGGTCGGGCGCCACGCTGGCGTAAACGCCGCTGCGCTCACCCGCCTGGAAGGCCTTCTTCACGCGCCGGTCTTCGCCCGAATGAAAGCTCAGGATCGCCACCCGCCCGCCCGGCTTCAGGCAGTCGGGCAAGGCGGCCAGGAACCGCTCCAGCACGCCGAACTCGTCGTTCACCGCGATGCGCAGTGCCTGGAAGGTGCGCTGCAGCGCCTTCTTCGTTTCGGTGTCGCGCTCGGCCTGCGGCAGGCTGGCCTTGAGCGTGCGGCGCAAGGTGTTGCGCACCAAGGTGGCCAGTTGCGTGGTCGTCTCGATGTACTGGCCCTGCAGCGCTGCGGCCAGCGCCGCGGCATGCGGCTCGTCGGCGTTGTCGATCAACAGTTCGCGCAACTGCGAGCGGGTGACTGACTGCAACAGCGCCGACGCGGGTTGGCCGGCGCCCGGGTCCAGGCGCAAGTCGAGCGGCCCGTCGGCCTTGAAGGTGAAGCCGCGCGCCGGGTTGTCGATCTGCATCGACGAGACGCCCAGATCGGCCAGCACGAAGTCGAAACCACCGCCGGCCTCGGGCAACAAGCCGGGCATCTCGGCAAAGTTGATTCGGCGGGTCACGAGCGCCGCGGTGTCGAAGCCCAGGCCGCGCAGGCGCGCTTCGGTGCGCGGCAACTCCAGCGGGTCCACGTCGATACCGAACAGCCGACCGCCCGGCACGATGCGCGCCAGCAGCACCTGCGCATGGCCGCCGAAACCGAGCGTGGCGTCCAGGCCCACGTCGCCCGGTTTCGGGTCGAGCGCGGCCAGGATCTCTTCGACACAGATCGGCCGGTGCATGCCGGCCGGCGTCTGGCCGCGCTCCATCACCTTGCGCAGTTCGTCGCCATGCCGGGCAGGGTCGAGCTCCTTGTACTTCTCTTCGAAGCGCTTGGGGTGCGTGCCGGCGTAGCGCACGCGGCGTCGGTGGGGGGCAGCGTCGTCGGCCATGCCGTGATTGTCCGGCACCGGGTTCGCCTGCTAACGATCGCCTGACGGGTGTTCGCGAAGCTCGGCTCCACAGATCAACCTCTCCTGGAGCCCACCATGCCAAGCCCACTGCACAGCGCCCTTCACTTCGCCGCGGCCGCCGCGGCCTCGCTGGTCGTCGCCGCCCAGAACAGCGCCGGCGCCGACCCGCAGATGCAGGCGCAAATGCAGGCGCAGGCGCAAATGCAGGCACAGACGCAGCACGAACGCCAGGACTTCGGCGTCCGCCCGCCCAAACAACTCCATGGCGGTGCAATGCACGGCCCCACGCCGGCCAGCATCCCCGCCGGCCAGGTGATCACCACGCCCGGACTGGCGGCGCTGATGCAGGGCCGCCAGGTGCCCTACATCGTGTTCGACGTGCTCGGCCAGCCGGAGGCGCTGCCGGGCGCGGTACCGGCGGTGTGGTTGTCGCAGGCCGGCAGCTTCGACGATGCGGTGCAGCAGCAGACGGTCGAGGCGCTCAGGCAGATCACCCAGGGCCGCAGGGAAACGGCACTGGTGTTCTATTGCCTGTCGCGCGAATGCTGGATGTCGTACAACGCAGCGCTGCGCGCGATCCAGGCGGGCTACACCAACGTGCTGTGGTATCGCGGCGGCATCGAGGCCTGGAAGGCAGCCGGGCTGCCGACACAGCCGGCGCAGACATCGAATGCCCAGCCCAACGCTCAAGCGCAGCGCGACCTGCCCTCACCACGCGCCACCAGCAGCCAGGCGAAGTTCGTCGCCGTCACTCCGCTCGCGCCTGAGCGCGCGACCGGCGCTGCGCCGGTGACGCCGGCGGCCGGCGAATTGCGCATCGGCCAAGGTCGCTTCTTCTCTTTCGCGCTGCCGCCGGGCTGGCAGGTCGGTGAAGACGGCCAGTTCGCGATGACCTTGGTGGCGCCCGACCGCCGCGCGATGACGGTGCTGGTGGGCAATGCCGGCATGCCGATGAACCACCCCGCGGCGCGCTTCGCTTACGACAAGCTGTCGGTCATGCGGCTGCAGAACCTGCAGCTCGGTCAGGCGCGCCAGGCCCAGCCGGCATCGGGCTTTCGCCAGGCGGTGGAGTTCGACGTGGCCTACTCGGCGCAAGGCGTGGCCTACCGCGGCGTGGCCAAGGTCTCGGTCGCCCCCGCGTACGACTCGGCGACGATGGCAATGACGGCCGCGCTCGCGCCGGCCGACCAGTGGGCCGGCTACGCAGCGTGGCTGCCGCAGGTGGCCGGCCAGGTGGCGGCGCTGAACGGCGCGGCCTTCGGCATGCGCGGCGTCATGCAGCAGAACCTGCAGAACTCGGTCGCCTTCGGCGAGGCCGCGCGCCAGTACCGCGACTGGTCGCAGAAGAACTGGCAAGGGGTCACCGACCATCGCAACGCCAGTTTGGACCGGCGCAACTTCGCCGTGCGCGAGAACCTGGGCGGCGTGCAGACCTTTGCCAACCCGTACGGCACGCCGCCGGTGGAAATGCCGATGACCAACAAGTATTACTGGACCGACCGCCAGGGCCGCTACGTGGGCACCGACGACCCGAGCGCGAACCCGAACGACGGTTCGACCGGCGACTGGCGCCGGATGGAGCGGGTGGGGAAGTAGCGCGCGCATGTCGACCTGCGCGTCAGGGGCCGGAGCCGTTTACAACAACGCAACGCCCGGCAGGCCCTTCATTTTCTTGTCGAAGCTGCGCAGCGCAAGGCAGCTCAGAGCGCGTGCCTTGGTGGCCACCAGGCAATCCACGAAGTCCGCCGAGCCTCGTTCGTACAGCGCGGTCGCGTCGCGCAGACACGCTGCAGATTCGAGCTGCACCGTGGCGTTGCCGGCAAGCGCGCGCAGCACGGTCAAGATGTCGCTGCGCGGCCGGCCGTAGCTGCGGTCCAGCGCCCAGACCAGTTCGGCCAGAACCATGTCGGCAACCCACAACGAGTCGTCTTCGTCAGCATGTGCGTCGAACAGCGCGCGCGCCTTGGCCGCCTGCGCAGCGTCGTCATTGACGAACAGGCGCAGCAGTACGTTGGTATCGATGGCGATCATGCCGCGTCCGTTTGCAGCTTCTCAGCGCTTGCTTCTTGCCCGCGCCGTCACGGCTGCGGCGATGCCGGCCTCGATCTCTTCCTGGCTGCGCGCGACTTCGCCCGTTCGCGCGATCAACCCGAACAGCCCGGCGGCGCCGCGCGTGAGCACGCGCACCTTCAGTGTGTCGTCGGGTTGGACTTCGAAATCGATCCGGGTGCCGGCGCGTATGCCCAGACGATCGCGAATCGCCTTCGGCAGCGTGACCTGGCCTTTGTCGGTGACGGTGGAAAGCATGGACGGACTCCGAAATATTCGCTCCAGTTCACCGGCCCACTTCGGTAAGGGCTAATGAGAAGAATTCCGAGAGAGGCAGAAGGGTACGAACTCAAGCGCCTCTGAACTGCGTCGGCGGGGCGCCCGTCCAGCGCCGGAACGCGCGCGTGAACGCGCTCGGTTCGGAAAAGCCGAGCAGGAAGGCCACGTCGGTCGCCGTCGTGCCGGGGCGCGCCAGGTGCACCAGCGCCAGGCCCTTGCGCACCTCGTCGACGATCTCGCGGTACGAGGTGTGCTCTTCGCTCAGGCTGCGCTGAACCGAGCGCTCGCTCATCGCCAGTTCCGAGGCGATGCTGGCCAGGCTCGGCACCTCGCCGTTCAGGCGCGAACCCACGATCGCCTGGACCCGGCCGCTGACGGCACCATGCACCTTGAGCTGTTCGAGACGGCGCCGCGCGTCGCCCTCGAAGAATTCCAGCAAGGCCGGGTCGGCCGACAGCATGCCCGCGTGCAATGCCGAACTCGCGTACACGACCGCGTTGTGCGGCTGGTCGAAGCGCAGCGCTGCACCGAACAGACGCTGGTGCTCGGCTGTGGAGGGCGGCGCCGCGTGGCGAAAGCTCACCCGCGTCGGCCCGGGCGCTTGGGCGGCCAGCCGCTTGAGCGTGAGCACGATGCCGGCAGCCAGGGTCTCGATGGCCTGGCGCGGCGACCGGTGCAGAAAGCTGTCGACTCCCTCGGCGGCGCCGAAGCGGCAATGGGTGGCGCCGTTCTCGTCGTGCAGGCTGACCTGCAGGCCTTCGTTCAACAGCGGCGCATAGCGGGCCAGGCGCGCCAATGCGTCGCCGGCCGTGCGGCAACTCAGGATCACGTAGCCGACGATGCTGAGCGCGCCGGGGTTGTACGACTCGGCGCTGTGCAGGCCCAGGTCGGCGTCGACTGTGAGCTGCTCACCGGCGGCCCACAGCCGCTCCATCGCCGCGGCGGGAACACGCGAGTCAGGTTCGTCGAGCCAGCGCGGGTCGATCTGTGCGGCGCGGCACACCTCGTCAGCAGCCAGCCCGCGACGCCCCAGGAAGGCGACGAAGTCGATCAGCAGCGATGTCGCAATCGTGGCTTCACGCACCGTGGTGGCCCTCTGGTCGGTCAGCAGTTCTGGCGCCTCGGGTCAAGCGTGTGGCGGATTCGGTCATGGCGCGATCGGCCCTTCCGAAGCACACTGCCTGCCTGTCATCGAGGCGCTCAAGGAGTTTAGGGTGAAGCGAGTTTCCACTGAAGTTTCGCGCACGGCCACGCTGATCGGCGGTGCATCGTTGATCGCGGCGACGCTGTTGTTCTCGGCCGTGTTCGTCTACCTGGCACGCCACTTCGGCTACCCCGACGTGCTGGATCTGCCGGCCGCCGACGTGTTGCCGCGCCTGCTGGCGCTCGGCCCCTCCGGCCGCGCGGTCTGGGTGCTGTACGGCTTGATCCCCTTGCTGCTCGTGCCGACCGCGCTGGGCGTGTACGCGGCCGGCCGCCAGGCCGCGCCCATGGCATCGCGCGCAGCGGTGATGCTGGCGGTGCTGAGCGCGGCCAGCATGACGGCCGGCCTGCTGCGCTGGCCGAGCCTGCACTGGCAACTGGCACTCGCGTATGCAGACGCTGCGCCGGCGGCGCGCGAAGCGATCGGCGCGGTGTTCGCTGCGTCCAACAGCTACCTCGGCAACTTCATCGGCGAGTTCCTCGGCGAACTGTTCCTGAACGGGTTCTTCCTGTTTGCGTCGCTGGCGCTGGCCCGTGCCGCCGGCGGACCGCGTTGGCTGGTGGCAGCCGGCGCGGCAGCCAGCCTGCTCGGTGGACTGGCAATGCTGCGCAATGCCGTGCCGCTGGTCGAACCGATCGCCGCGCTCAACAACGCGGTGCTGCCGGTCTGGATGCTGGTGCTGGGCGTGGTGCTGCTGCGGCATCGGAGCGGCCCGGCGCTGGAAGCACCGGTGCCGGCGCTGTCGCGTTCGGCCGCGTGACCTGCTGCGAGTGGTCCCGATGAAGCCGCTGTTGCGCCGCGCCCGGCTGGCCCTTGCCCTGTGCGCCACGCTCGCCGCCACCGGCTGTTCGACCACCCACCCCTGGTCGAACCCAGCGCTGACAGGAGAAGAGACCGTGCGCTACGACGGCCTGGCACAGTTGTTCGACCCGAGCCGCCTGCCCGACGTGCTGGTCGTCGCGCACTTCTCGGGCGGCGGCTCGCGAGCGGCAACGTTCGCGCACGCGGTGCTGAGCGAGCTCGACGCCGCGCCGTTCGTCTGGCGCGGCCGCGAGACCTCGCTGGCGCGCGAGGTCGACATGGTCACCGGCGTGTCCGGCGGCAGCGTGGCCGCGGCGCACCTGGCATTGCACGGCGCGCGCGAGCACCTGGCGCGCTTCCCGGTCGACTTTCTCGAAGTCGACTTCCAGACGCGCCTGGTCGGCGCGGCACTGTCGCCGGCCTACCTGCACCGCGCCACCTCGCCGTGGTACGGGCGCGGCAACCTGCTCGCCGAGGAGCTCGACACCGCGCTGTTCAACGGCACCACGTTCGGCCAGTTGGCCCGGCTCGACAGCCGGCCTTACCTGATCGTCGGCGCCACCGACCTGTCCACCGGCGCCGAGTTCAACTTCACGTCCGACCGGATGGCGCTGCTGTGTTCGTCGATCGACCACGTGCCGCTGGCGGTCGCGGTCGCGTCGTCGAGCGCGGTGCCGGTGTTGTTCAGCCCGCTGACCTTGCAGAACCACAGCGAGGGCTGTGTGCGGCGGCCCAGCACCGGGCCCGGCGGCGTTGCAGCGGTCGGCGACACGGCGCGGGTGCGCATGGTCAAGGGCGAGTCCGAGTCGATGGCCAGCGGCCAGCGGCGCTTCATCCACCTTGTCGACGGCGGCGTGTCGGACAACCTCGGCACACGCCGGCTCACCGATTACGTGGCCAAGGCCGGTGGCATCGGCGCGGTGATGGCCATGCTCGGTGTCGGCCAGGCGCAGGGGGCGCCGGTGCCACGCCGCATCGTGCTGATCTCGGTCAATTCGGAAAGCAGCGCGGGTCTGCCGATCGACACTCGCGGCGAGGTGCCGGGCACGATGGACGTGCTGAACGCGATGATCTACGGCGGCCTGGGGCGGTTTTCGAAAGAGACCTCACTGGTGTTCGGCGATGCGGTCGAACAATGGCGCAAGGAGTTGCGCTCCGACCCCCGCTGGGCCGCCGAAGCGCAGGCCGACATCTTCTCGATCGAGATCAAGCTGACCGACCTGGACGACGCGGAGCTGCGCAGGCAGGTGCTCGAGATCCCGACCGCCTTCCGCATCGCTGAAACAGACCGCACCCTGCTGCGCCGAGCCGCACGGCGCAGCCTGGATCGGTCAGCCGAGTTCAGGCGCTTCCTGCAGTCGGTGCCCTCTTCACCCCGATCGGACTGAGCGCGGCGCCGCCACAAATGTGGCAACGGCAACGGCAGGCCATGGTGGGCAAGGGCAGGCAACCCGGGCGGTGAGTGGGTTCGGCGCCTTCTCCGTCAGAATCGCCGCTTGCTCCGCACCGTTCCGCCCATGCCGACTCCCTTGCCCGACGCCCTGAAGCTGCCCAACCCGCGCCACGCCCAACGGCTGCCGCCGGACCTCACGGCCGAGCAGCTGGCGCACATCCGCCAAGCGGCGTTCAACCTGCCGCAGGTGGTGAAGCCGGCCGACTACATCGCCGAGCACACGCCGGGCTTCGAGGAGCACCTCGACGGCCTGGGCCTGGTGCTGCTGCAGAAAGCCGCCGCCGGCGCCCGGCCGAGCCGCTGGATCGAGCCCGCGCTGATGAGCGTGGCGCTGCGCCACCTCGACACGGTGGGCAACGGCCGCGACGTTCGTGCGCTGATGCTGCAGCGTGGTGCCGCGCTCGACGCGCTGGGCGTGACGCGCCGCGGCAGCGGCTGGGAGCGGCTGGTGACGCAGGCGATCAGGCTGCCCACGCCGGCCTGGTCGGTGCCGGTGGCGTTCCGCGTGCCGATCGACCCGACGCTGGTGTGGGACTTCTTTCGCACCGGCGACAACGCCGCGCTGCTCGCCGAACTGAAGGCCACACCGGAGTACGCGCACGCGGCAGAGCTGGCGGAGCACATGGAACACCTGGTCGAGCGCAGCGCCGCCTACAAGGCTCGCCACCTCGACTCGCTGCTGCCCCGCCTGCAGGCCGAATGCGCCACGCCGCAGCCCTGGGCCGACCTGAAAACCGCCTGCACGCGTGCGCAGGACCGCTGGGAAAACCGCGTCGCCGAACTCGACACGCTCGAAGGCCTGAACACCGAACTCGCCTTCCAGGGTTACCCCGACACGTTCGAGAAAGCGCGCCGGCTGCAGCGCAGCGTCACCTTGTTCGTCGGCCCGCCGAACAGCGGCAAGACGCACGCCGCCTTCGAGCGTCTGGCCCAGGCGCACGACGGCGCCTACCTCGCGCCGCTGCGCCTGCTGGCACTCGAAGGCCGCGACCGGCTGGTGGCGCGCGGCGTGGCCTGCTCGCTGCTGACCGGCGAGGAGAACGTGCCGGCGCCGAACGCGCGCGTTGTTTCGAGCACCATCGAGATGGTGGGCACCAACAAGCCGATCGAGCTGGCGGTGATCGACGAAGCGCAGATGATCTTCGACGCCAGCCGCGGCTGGGCCTGGACGCAGGCGATCGTGGCGGTGCCGGCCAACGAGGTGATCATCATCTGCTCGGCCTACGCGGTGCCGGCGCTCGAGAACCTGCTCGGCCTGTGCGGTGAACGCTGCGAGGTGCGCCACTTCGAGCGCAAACAGCACGTGCAGTTGCTGCCGGCGCCGGTGCCGATCTCGGCGCTGCACAAGGGCGACGCAGTGGTGGCCTTCAGCCGCAAAGACGTGCTGATGCTGCGCGACCAGGTGGCCGCCAACGGGCACCCGGTGTCGGTGATTTACGGCGCGTTGCCGCCTGAAGTGCGGCGACGCGAGGCCGAGCGCTTCGCGCATGGCGCGTCGCACATCCTGGTCGCCACCGACGCGATCGGCATGGGCCTGAACCTGCCGATCCGGCGTGTGCTGTTCAGCACCCTGGTCAAGTTCGACGGGCAGGAAGACCGCGCGCTGGGCGTCTCTGAGGTGCACCAGATCGCTGGCCGCGCCGGGCGTTACGGCATGCACGAAGAAGGTTTTGTCGGTGTGCTGAAAGAAGCCGAACCGACCGCCGCGCGCACCTTGAAAGAGCTGCTGCCGAAGACGCCGCGCGCGCCGCGCGACTTCAAGGCGCCGGTGGCACCGAACTGGTGGCACGTGGACACGATCGCGTCGCGCCTGGGCCTGAACAAGCTGCGCGCGGTGCTGGGCGTTTTCATGGAGCAGCTCAAGCTCGACAACGCGCACTTCGAAGTGGCCGAGCTGGAGCAGATGCTGGAGCTGGCCGAGCAGCTCGACAAGAGCGCCGCCAAGCTGTCGCTGAAAGAGCGCTTCATCTACGCGCAGGCGCCGGTGGACACGCGCACCGACGCCCAGGTGCAAGAGTTCCTGGGCTGGACCAGCGCGCATGCGCTGACCGGCAAGGCCGGCACGCCGTGGTTCCTGCAGGAGGTGGACGAACACAGCCGCCTGGACCGCATGGAGCAGGCCCTGCGCGCCTGCACGCTGTGGTTGTGGCTGGACCTGCGCTTCCCCGGCATCTTCGGGCACGTGGAGGCCGTGGTCGACCTGCGCGGGCGCCTGAACGACGGCATCGAGCGCCACCTCAAGGGCAAGAAGCCGCTCTGGCAGATGCGCGGAGGAGGCCGGCCGCGACCGCCGCGTTGAGCCGCCGGGGCGGCTGACCTACAGAGGCGCAGCCTTGCGCGCGTCTGACTTGGCCGCGAGTTTCGTATCGGTCCTGGCCGTGGACGCCTTCGGGCTCGACTTGGCCGCCTTGGCGGCTGGTGCAGCGGCCAGCGACGTGGCCAGGGCCGATGGCGCCGTGGCCTTGGCAGCGGACAAGGACTTGTCGCCCATCGGGGCCATTGCATCCTTGCTGGCGTCGGGGCAGGCCATGGTTTGGCCGGCAAACAGGGCGAGAGGGATCAACAGGTACTTCATGTCGGGGCTCCTTCCGTTCGGGCGACAAGAGGAGATTAGCAAGGCGCCCGCGTGGTCGCCACCGCCACCATGGCATAGGCAGGGTCATTTTGGGGGCACGCGGGCATGCCGATCATCAGACCGGTGCACAGCGAACGTGGCGCACCGAAATGAAGCCGCTAGGCGGCTGGTTTGATGTTGGCGTTGAGGTGGAAGACGTTGCCGGGGTCGTATTCGGCCTTGATGCGCGCGAGGCGCTGGTACTTGGCCTCGCCGTACGAGGCGCGCACGCGGGCCTCGTCGGCCTCCACCATGAAGTTTACGTAGCCGCCCGCGCTTGTCGCGTGCGGTCGCATCGCGTCCCAGAAGTTGCGCACCCAGGCCCGATCGGCTTCGTACATCACGCGGTCGGGGGCGGTGGCTTCGATGTTGAACACGTACCCGGCGGAGCGACTTCCGCCGAAGGCCGTGTCGGTGTCGGCGCGCGCACGGTACGCACCGTCCATCGTGAAGGTCGGACAGAACGACAGCGGGGAACTCTTCTTCGACACGTGCTCGTCGATGACAGCGATGGCAGCGTCAGTCAACTCGTCGAGGTAGAGCGCCTTCTCATAGGCCAGCGATCCCCAGGTGGCGCTGCCGTTGAACATCTGCTGCAACGCGACGAACGGCATCGGCGTCACCATCTCGAACAGCGGCGTGACCGCCTTTCGGATCGGCGCCACGGCCGCCTGGTGCGCCTCGGCAGATCCATAACCCACGACCAGCAAGGCATGACCGAGCCGGAAGTGGTACTGCTCCGGAACGAACGGCGCAGGCGGCGCGCTCAGGCCGATCGCGAGGAACGCGGTGGCTTCGGCAGGCAGCGTCTTGATGAAATCGCGCGCAAAGCGCAAGGCCTGTGGCCCAATCTCCAACCCGAAGAAAAACAACCCGAGATTGACCAGGGGGCCCACCGGGTGGAGCGCGAATTCGAACGAAGTGACCACGCCGAAGTTGCCGCCGCCGCCGCGCAGCGCCCAGAACAGATCGGGGTTCTCGTCTTTCGACGCACGGACGACTCGCGAGTCGGCGGTCACCATCTCGGCAGCGACGAGGTTGTCGCAAGACAGCCCGGCCATCTTGGTGAGCCAGCCGATGCCGCCGCCCAGCGTGAGCCCCGCAACACCGGTGTGGCTGATGAAACCACCGGGTGTCGCCAGCCCGTGCGCCTGAGTGGCCGCGTCGACGTCGGCCCAGGTCGCACCGCCTCCGCACACGGCGCGCCGTGCCGCAAGGTCGACGGCGACGCTGCTCATCGCGCCGAGGTGGATCATCAGACCGTCGTCGCAGACCGAATTCCCGGCATAACTGTGGCCACCGCCGCGAACCGCGACCTCGAGGCCACTGGTGCGTGCGAAGCGGATTGCGTCGGCCACTTGCCCTGCCGTGGTGCAGCCCGCAATGACGGCGGGCTTGCGATCGATCGCGCCGTTCCAGATGGAGCGCGATCGGTCGAAGTCGAGATGGGCAGGCGTCAATGCCTGACCACTGAAGGCGGCACAAAATGCCTCGATGCCGCGATCCCGCCCTTGCGTTTCCTGGTGCGTCATGCTTCTGCTCCCAAGTGGTGTGGGGGCAAGGACTCTACGCTTCGTCAAGGGGCAAGACAATCATCATCTTCGGCCCCTGCCTGGCCCGAATTGAGCCGAAGCTTCAGCGCGTGTGGCCCGGCACGCGCACCGCCATGCGCGAAGCGTGACGGGTGCAGATGCGTGCTGAAAACAAAAACGGGGCCGAATTTCAGAATTCGACCCCGGGTTTGCTGAGGTGTTGGCGGAGTGGACGGGGCTCGAACCCGCGACCCCCGGCGTGACAGGCCGGTATTCTAACCAACTGAACTACCACTCCTGGTCTGACTGAACCTCTGCACAGGCTTGCAAAAAACCGCTGCAAACCTGGCGTCCCCTAGGGGATTCGAACCCCTGTAATCACCGTGAAAGGGTGGTGTCCTAGGCCTCTAGACGAAGGGGACCTTGTTGTCGTTCCCTCTTGAACTGCGCTGTGCTGAACGACATTCTGGTGGAGGTAAGCGGGATCGAACCGCTGACCTCTTGCATGCCATGCAAGCGCTCTCCCAGCTGAGCTATACCCCCGTTGGTTCGACTTCCGTCAACCCGAACGCTGAACAGCCATCGCAGTTTCAAGCGAGATTACGATTATAGCCAGCTTTTCAGGCGCTCTTCAAACGCGTGAGCACCGTGATGCGGGGGAAGAGCTCGAGCACCGCGTCGAGCGACGGCGTCTGGGCGCGGCCGCACACCAGCACACGCACCGCGTGGGCCAGTTGCGGCATCTTCAGGCCGTGCGCGGCCAGCACCTGCTTGATCGCGGCGCCGATGGCCGCCTTGTTCCATTCGGCATCGGCCAGGCCGTCGCGCAGCGCCTGCAATGCAGGGCGGACCGCCTCGGTGACGTGCAGCGTCACCTCTTCTGCGCGCGGCGCCACGTCGACGAAATACATGCCCAACCAGTCGGCCAGTTCCACGATGGTGGCGCAACGGTCCTTGAACAAGGCGCACATGCGACCGAGCATTGCATCGGCCTCGGCCGGAATGCCGCGGCGCTCCAACTGAGCCACCACCAAGCGGGCCAGCGTCGTGTCGTCGGTGTGCTTGATGTAGTGCGCGTTGACCCAAGCGAGCTTGGCGGCGTCCCATTGCGCCGGGCTCTTCGACAAATGCTGGCCGTCGAACCACTGCACCAGTTGTTCTCGGCTGAACAGCTCTTCGTCGCCATGGCTCCAGCCGAGGCGGGCCAGGTAGTTCAGCATTGCCTCGGGCAGGTAACCGGCCTCTTCGTAGGCGGTGACGCTGACGGCACCGCGCCGCTTGGACAGCTTCTGCCCGTCGTCGCCCAGGATCACCGGCACGTGGCCGAACAGCGGCAGCGGCGCACCCAGCGCGTTGAAGATGTTGATCTGCCAGGGCGTGTTGTTGACGTGCTCGTCGCCGCGGAAGACGTGGCTGATGTCCATATCCCAGTCATCGACCACGACACAGAAGTTGTACGTCGGCACGCCATCCGGCCGGACGATGATCAGATCGTCGATCTCGCGGTTGCTGATCGTGATGCGGCCCTTGACCAGGTCATCCCAGCTCACGTTGCCGTCCGGCGGGTTGCGAAAACGCACCACCGGTGGCACGTCGGCGGGCGGTGGCGGCAACACCTTGCCGGGTTCGGGGCGCCAGCGGCCGTCGTAATGCGTCTTCTCGCCGCGCGCGCGTTGCGCCTCGCGCATCGCGTCGAGCTCGGCCGGCGTGCACCAGCAGCGGTAGGCGGTGCCGGCGTCCAGCATCTGGTCGATCACGGCACGGTAGCGCTCCAGGCGCTGCATCTGGTAGACCGGGCCTTCATCGTAGTCCAGGCCGAGCCAGCGCATCGAAGCCAGGATCTGGTCGACCGAGTCCTGCGTCGAGCGGGCCACGTCGGTATCTCCGATGCGCAGCACGAATTCGCCGCCGTGGTGGCGTGCATACGCCCACGAGAACAGCGCCGTGCGGGCCGTGCCCAGGTGCAGGAAGCCGGTGGGCGACGGGGCGATGCGGGTGCGGACTTTGCGCGTCATGCAGTCTGTCTTGTGATCATGTGGGAAGGGTGGCCAGGCCACGTTGAAGGTCGGCCTGGATGTCGAGCACATCGTCCAACCCCATCGCCACGCGGACCATGCCTTGCGTGATGCCGGCTGACTGGCGTTGCTCTTCGGTCAGCCGGCCGTGCGAGGTGCTGGCGGGGTGGGTAATCGTGGTCTTGGTATCGCCCAGGTTGGCGGTGATCGAACACACCTGTGTCTCGTCGATCACGTGGAATGCGTTCTTGCGCGCCTGC
>JANMYQ010000024.1:0-1660 GCA_031382215.1 Methylibium sp. | reverse complement strand
GCAGGTCCGCAGCAACTGCCGGCAGGCGGTTGTTCAGCACGACCTGCACGCAGTCGCCGGCGTTCACACGCAGCACCAGCGGCTCGACCGGAACACCGGGCAGCAGTTTGCCGGTGGCATCGAGGTCACTCGTCATCACGTACATCATCGCGGTCGGGTCGTGCAGCGGGCCGACCTCGTTGACCGTGATGCCCTGCGCATGGCCTGTCACCGGGGTTGCGCGTTGATTGAAGACCAGCGTGCCGTCACCCGTCAGCGGGCCACCCGCGTGCAGGGTTTCGATGCCCGAACCCGTCACTGTTTCAGCATCGGGCGTGCCGGCGCGCAGCACCGAGAAGCCCGAGGGTGTGATGGTCACGCCGGGGACGCCCGGCAGCGCGAGGTTGGCGGCCACCGCGGTGATGTTGAAGGTCTTGGTCGGCGCACCGAGCGGGCAGACGCCTTTGTCGCCGGCCTGGAACGATCCACGGTTGAACGGCTGCACCGGGCGCACATTGTTCGGCAGGGCGAACAGGTCGGCGCGTTTGGTGTTGTAGTTGCGCATGATGCCCCAGTCGCCGTTCCAGATGCCGTCCTGGAACGAGTCCATCATGTAGAGGTAGTCGGCCACGCCGCCGCGCTGGCTGAAGTCCATGAACACCGGCGAGGCGAACGCGAACTGCTCGGAGATGCCGCCCGCGGTCTGGTTGACCCAGCCCGAGTTCACACCGCGCCCGAAACCGGAACCGGTCTTGAGCCACTTCATGCCGTGCACCGAGATGCTGTGCTCCTCTTCGTCGCCACCCGCCTGTGCCTTGATGCGAATGCGGTCGCCAGAATAGGTGCGCAGCATCGGCGTGAACGGGTCCTTCTGCTCGAAGCCTGCGATGTTGATATGGGGCGGGAACACCGTGTTCGCCTTGTTCAGGTTCGGCAGCACGCGCACGTCACCAGGTGGCTGCGCGACCTGCCCTTTCGCCGGCATCACGTTAAGCGCGGGAATGGCGCGCGTGACGTTCGAGGAGAACACGTAGGCGAGGTCACCCGCCAGGCCGTCGGCCTGCGCGCCGCCCTTGCCGTCGGGCCCGGGTTTGACCGGGTCGAAGACGCGCAGGCCACCTGGCTCATTGCGATAGTTCACGACGAACATGCCCGGTTCGAGGAAGTCGATCGAGGTCGGGCACGGGCGCTGGATGCACTCGCGCACGGCACCCACGGGAGGCTCCTGGCCGGGTGGCACGTTGCCCAAACCGAGCGCGCCGCTGGCGAAGCTCACCGCCTTCTCGACCGTCAGCACGGGGAATATCGGATGGATCGGTTTGATCAGCGGCGGGGCGATGGCGAAGCGGAACGTGTCCGGACCCGCCGGGAAACTGCCGTCGGCCGGGGCCGCATGGGGCTGCGCCTCGCCAACGGCCGGCGCAGGATAAAAGAGCGATTGCAAAGCGGGGGAAAATGCCAGGTAGTCTTTCTCGTCGAAGGTGCCGTTGGCCTCGCCCCAGGGTCCCGCCGCCACGTACACGCCGGCCTCGTAGGCATGCTGGAAGTCGGAGTACTCGAGGTAGAACTCGCGATAGCTGTCGTTCTTGCCGTCACCGTCCAGGTCGCCGTCCAGGATCGCGGCCTGGAAAGAGGTCGGGCCGCCGTCGTCGCGGCAGCCCGCTGCGATCTGGTCGCGCAC
>JANMYQ010000021.1:0-9515 GCA_031382215.1 Methylibium sp. | reverse complement strand
CAGCTCGTGCCGCGCCCGTACTTCGTGTCGCGCATGCAGAACCTGCTGTGGGGGCGCACCGGCAACCAGTCGATGCGCTTCCGCAGCAAGCTCAGGTTCAGGCCGCTGCTGATGCTGAGCTTGAAGAACTGGCTGCTGATGCTGCTGACGCTCGGCCTGTATTGGCCCTTCGCCGCGGTGGCCGTGGCGCGCATGCGCTTGCACGCGGTGACCGTGATCACCCGCGTCGACCCGGCCGACCTGCTGGACGACGCGCGCCCGGCCGACGGTGAAGCCGCGGGCGACGCGGCCGGCGACCTGTTCGGCCTGGACATCGGGCTGTAGCTTCACTTTGCAAACCCAGGTGGCCGCCGCGCCCGCCGCGCCAGACCCGATCACCGCCGACTACTTCGACGGCCGCAGCGCCCGTGCCCACGTGGTGCAGTTGAGCCTGTCTGACGGCGAACTGAGCCTGCGCGGCGACGGCATTCTTTTGCGCGTGCCGGCGCACCAGGTGGAGTGGCCCGAACGCATGCGCCACGGCCCGCGCATCGCGCGGCTGCCGGACGGCGGCTCGCTGCAATGCCACGACTCGCCAGCGTGGGACGCGTGGGCGCGGGCCGGCGGGCGCGGCGAGTCGTGGGTGGTGGGCGCTCAGCAGAGCTGGCGCTGGGTGCTGGCCAGCGTGCTCGGCTTGAGCGTGCTGCTGGCGGCTATGTACCTGTGGGGCGTGCCATGGCTGGCGCGCGTGGCGGTGGCGGCCACGCCGCTGAGCGTGGACCAGGCGATCGGCGAGTCGGCCCTGCAGTCGCTCGACACGCAGTGGCTGCGGCCGAGCAAGCTGCCCGCCGAACAACAGCAGCGCCTGCGTGCCGCATTCGCGCGTGCCACGGCCGCACTGCCGCCGGGCAGCGTGCCGGCCCACCGGCTGGAGTTCCGCAGCGGCCCGATCGGCCCGAACGCGTTTGCGTTGCCGGGCGGCACGATGGTGCTGACCGATGCGCTGGTCGAGCTGGTGCAGGGCGACGAAGCGGTGATCGTCGGCGTGCTCGGGCACGAGCTCGGCCACGTACAGCATCGCCACGGCCTGCGGCTGCTGGTGCAGGCGGGTGCGATCGCGGCGGTGTCGAGCGTGGTGCTGGGCGACTTCAGCACGCTGCTGGCGGGCGCGCCGGTGCTGCTCGGGCAGGCGAGTTATTCGCGCGACGCCGAGCGCGAGGCCGACGCGTTTGCGGTGACGGTGCTGAAGGCGGCCGGGTTCTCGCCGGCGGTGATGGTGACGTTCTTCGAAAAGGTGTCAGCGCGCCGTTCGCCAGCCAAAGAGGGCAAGGAGGCCACGCCGCAGGGCGGCAGCGGCGCCGGCGACGAAGGCTCCGGGCTCGGCATCGCGATCGCGTCGCACCCGGCCGATGCGGAGCGCATCCGCTACTTCCGCGACGCTGCGGCGCGCTGAGCGCTGGGTCCTGAGCCCGACGCGCCTCAGCGCCGGATCGCCCAGTCCACCCGATCGGGTCGCCCCGGCAGGCTCAACGACGCAGTGCTCGGCGCGCTCTGCGCAATCACCTGCCCGCGCCGCACCACCGCCAGCCGCGTCGCGCGCAGGCGGATCGCCTCGACCGGGTCGCGCGCCTGCAGCAGCACGAAGTCGGCCGCCTTGCCGACCGACAGGCCGTGGTCGGGCAATCCCATCAGCGCCGCGCCGTTCACCGTCACCGCATCAAAGCAGGCACGCATCTGCGCCTGCGAGGTCATCTGCGCCACGTGCAGGCCCATCTGCGCCACCTCGAGCATGTCGCCCGAGCCGAGCGAGTACCACGGGTCCATCACGCAGTCGTGCCCGAACGCGACATTGATGCCGGCGGCCAGCAGCTCGGGCACGCGCGTCATGCCGCGTCGCTTGGGGTAGGTGTCGTGCCGGCCCTGCAGCGTGATGTTGATCAGCGGGTTGGCCACCGCATGCACCTGCGCCTCGCGCATCAGCGGCAGCAGCTTGGACACGTAGTAGTTGTCCATCGAATGCATCGATGTGAGGTGCGAACCGGTCACGCGGCCGTGCAAGCCGAGGCGCTGGGTGTGGAAGGCGAGCGTCTCAATGTGGCGCGACAGCGGGTCGTCGCTTTCGTCGCAGTGCATGTCCACGCGCAGGCCGCGCTCGGCAGCGAGTTCGCAGAGGATCTTCACGCTTTCGGCACCGTCGGCCATCGTGCGTTCGAAGTGCGGAATGCCGCCGACCACGTCCACGCCCATGTCGAGCGAGCGCTTCAGGTTGGCCAGCGCGGTGGGCGAACGCAGCAGGCCGTCCTGAGGGAACGCGACGAGTTGCAGGTCGAGATACGCCTTGACTCGGTCTTTCACATGCAGCAAGGCTTCGACCGCAAGCAGCCGGTCGTCGCACACGTCCACGTGCGTGCGGATCGCCAGCAGGCCCTTGGCCACCGCCCAGTCGCAGTACTGCAGCGCGCGTTCGACCAGCGCCTCCTGCGTCAGCAGCGGCTTCAGCTCACCCCACAGCGCGATGCCTTCGAGCAAGGTGCCACTCTGGTTCACGCGCGGCAGCCCGTAGCTGAGCGTCGCGTCCATGTGGAAGTGCGGGTCGACGAAGGGTGGGCTCAGCAGCTGGCCCTGGGCGTCGATGACCGGCATGCCGTCGGGCAGTGGCAGGTTCGGGCCGCTGGCTTCGATGCGGCCGGCGACGATGCGCAGGTCCTGGCCGGTGCGGCCGTCGGGGAAGGTGGCGTTGCGGACGAACAGGTTCATGGTGAACAGGCAATGAGCACGCAGCGTGCCCGCCCATTCTGAACGCAGCGAGTCAACGCTGCAGATACGCGCCGCAGATCAGCGCAGCGTGATCGGCCCGGAGTCGATCTCGTACAGCTCGGCTGACAGGGTGTCGCTCGCCAGCGGCATGGGCTCGGAGATCGAGTGGTCCGCCAGGCGGATGCGCGGCACCGCCAACAGGCGCGCGACCGGCTGGCCGTGGCGCACGATGACGATCTCTTCTTCCTCGGCCAACTGCTGGATCAGTTCACTCAGGCGAGCCTTCGCATCGGCGACGCTGACGTGTTTCATGAGGTGCTCCTCGCTGTGCATTGTGCAGCCCGTGCTGCGCAGATTCTGCTCTGCCGACCGGGCATGGTGCCGGGCCTTTCGGGAGCGGGATGAGCATAACTTGGCTTGAATGCGATCAAACCGATCGCCGGTTTGCGATGGTGTCCGGTTGTGACGGTTCCGTACGCCGGAATCTACCGTTCGCCCTTGCGATACGGCTTCATCAGTGCCTGCGGGTAGGCCGCGCGGCGCGCCATCACGACCAGCGCGACGATCGACAGCACGTACGGCAGCATGAGGTAGATCTGGTACGGCAGCGCCACGCCGAACAGCGGCGCACCCGATTGCTGCAGGCGCAACTGCAGCGCGTCGAACAGCGCGAACAGCACGGCCCCCAGCAATGCCTTGCCGGGCCGCCACGATGCGAACACGACCAGCGCGACGCAGATCCAGCCGCGCCCGTTGACCATGTTGAAGTAGAACGCGTTGAACGCCGCGAGCGTGAGGAAGGCGCCGGCCACCCCCATCAGCGCCGATCCGGCCGCAATGGCGCCGATGCGCACCGCCGCCACGTCGATGCCCTGCCCCTCGGCGGCCGACGGGTTCTCGCCGACCATGCGCACCGCCAGGCCCACGGGCGTGCGGTACAGCACATAGCCGATCAGCGGCACCAGCAGCAGCGCGAGCAGGGTCAGCGGCGTCTGCGCGTTCAGGATCGGAATCGGCAACCAGTCCATGGCCGTGAACGCGGTGATGGTCGGCGGGCTGTCGACCTTGGGAAAACTGACGCGGTAGGCGTAACTCGCCACGCTGGTGGCAAACAGCGTGATACCCAGCCCCGAGACATGCTGCGACAGCGACAAGATGACCGTCAGAAAGCCGTGCAGCAGCCCGAGCAGCGCCCCCACCACTGCCGCCACCAACACACCGACCCACAGATCGCCGCCTTGATAAACCGTGAGCCAGCCGGTGAACGCACCCGCGACCATGATGCCCTCGATGCCCAGGTTCAGCACCCCGGCGCGCTCGCACAGCAGCACGCCCAGCGTGCCCAGGATCAGCGGCGTGGCAATGCGCAGCACCGCCACCCAGAAGGGCACGCTGAAGAACAGATCGAGGGTTTCAGCGAGCACCTTGAGCCTTCGCGGAGGGCGACGACGGCGTGCGGAAAACGAAGCGGTACTGCGCCATCATCGTGGCCACCAGCATCGCCAGCAGCGAGACCGAGACGATCACGTCGGCGATGTAGGTCGGCACGTTGACGGCGCGGCTCATGCTGTCGGCACCGACCAGGATGCCGGCAACGAACACCGCCGCGGCCACCACGCCGAGCGGGTTCAGCGCCGCCAGCATCGCGATGACGATGCCGGTGTAGCCGTAGCCGGGCGACATGTCGAGCGTGACGTAGGTCGTGCGCCCCGCCACCTCGATCGCCCCGGCCAGCCCGGCCAGTGCACCCGACAGCAGCGCCACCTTCACCGTGACCCAACCCACCGGCATGCCGGCGAAGGCGGAGGCGCGCGCATTCGCGCCGACGGCGCGGATCTCGAAGCCGGTGGTCGTGTGCTTGAACAAGCCCCACAGCAGCATCGCCAGCATCAGCGCCCACAGCAGGCCGGTGTGCACGCGTGTGCGCGGGACCAGCTTCTCGAGTTGCAGGGCATCCTGCAGCACCACGCTCTGCGGCCAGCCCATTGCGGTCGGGTCCTTCATAGGCCCGTCGAGCATCATCGAGACGAACAGCAGCACGATGAAGTTCAGCAACAGCGTGGTCACGACTTCATCGACGCCGAGCCTGCTTTTCATCAGCGCCGGGCCGAGCAGCAGCAGCGCGCCGGCCAGCGCGGCGGCGGCCATCATCAGCGGGAACAGCAGCCACGCCGACACTTCGAAGCCGGTGCCGCCGTGCAGCCCACCCACCGCCACCGCCGCCAGTGCGCCGGCATACAGCTGCCCTTCGGCGCCGATGTTGAACAGCCGCGCCTTGAACGCCACCGCGGCGGCCAGGCCGGTCAGGATCAGCGGCGTCGCGCGCGTGAGCGTCTCGGTCCACGCGAACACCGAGCCGAAACCACCGTCGAGCAGCAGCGCGTACGCGCGCCCGACCGGCGCGCCCGCCCAGGCCACCAGCAGCGAGGTGACGAACAAGGTGAACGCGACGGCCGCGAAGGGCGCGCCGAGTTGCGCGGCGCGCGAGAGTTCGGCGCGGCGTTCAATGCGCATGCGCAGCTCCGGTCTGGTTCTGCGTCGGGGCCGAGCCGCCGTCGTGCGCGCGATCACCGCCGGCCATCGCCAGGCCGATCTCCGCCAGCGTCCACTGCGCCGCCGGCCGCGCCTCGGTGAGCCGGCCGTGGTGGATCACCGCCACGCGATCGGCCAGCGCAAAAATTTCGTCCAGGTCTTCCGAAATCACCACCACCGCCGCGCCTTGCGCGCAGGCGTCGAGCAACTGCTGGTGCACGTAGGCCACGGCGCCGATGTCCAGGCCCCAGGTCGGCTGATCGGCGACGATCAGCGACGGCGGCCGGTTCGAGCCGGGGTCGCCCACCAAGGCACGACCGAGGATCAGCTTCTGCATGTTGCCGCCCGACAGCGAGCGCGCCGGCGTTTCCAGTCCGCGCGATTCGGTGCCGCGCACGTCGAAACGTTCGATCAGCGCCTTCGCATGCGACTGCGCGGCGCGGCGCTTGATGAAGCCGCTGGCCGACGCGAACGCCGGGGTCGCATACCGCTCCAGCATCGCGTTCTCCCACGCCGGCAGATCGCCGACCACGCCCACCGCATGGCGGTCTTCGGGGATGCGCGCCACGCCCATCTCGACCCAGGCGCGCGGTTGCGCCGGCATGGCCCGGCCGAGCAGTTCGACCGTGCCGCCGTCCAGCGCATGCAGCCCGAACAGCAGTTCGGCCAGCGCGCCCTGGCCGTTGCCGGCCACACCGGCGATCGCGACGATCTCGCCGCTGCGCAGTTCCAGGTTCACGCCGTCGAGCAGCCGGCGGCCTTGCGGCGCGCTGATCGTGGCGCCCTTCAAGCGGCACACCCCATCGCCGGCGGCGCGCGCGCGGCGCGTCGGCGCATCGACTCTCCGGCCGACCATGACCTCGGCCAGCCGCGGCTTGTCGGCGTCGACCGAGGCCATCGTCGCCACCAGCTTGCCGCCGCGCAGCACGGCGATGCGGTGCGACACGCGCAGCACCTCGTCGAGCTTGTGGCTGATGAAGATCACGCTCAGGCCCTGGTTGATGAGCTGGCGCAACGTGGCGAACAGCGACTCCGACTCGGCCGGCGTGAGCACCGCGGTCGGTTCGTCCAGGATCAGGATCTTCGCGCCGCGGACCAGCGCCTTCAGGATTTCGACGCGCTGCCGCTCACCGACCGACAGGTCGGCGATCAGCGCGTCCGGGTTCACGCCCAGGCCGAAGCGCTCGGCTGCGCCCTGCAGCTTCGCGCGCGCGAGTGCGCGGCGCGAGCGCCACGACCACAACGGCTCGGTGCCGAGCATCACGTTGTCGAGCACGCTCAGGTTGTCGGCCAAGGCGAAGTGCTGGTGCACCATGCCGATACCGGCCTGCAGCGACGCTTTCGGGTTGCCAGGCGGCAGTGGCTGGCCGAAGACCTCGATGTGGCCCTCGTCGGCCAGGTAGTGGCCGAACAGGATCGACACCAGCGTGCTCTTGCCGGCGCCGTTCTCGCCCAGCAGCGCCAGCACCTCGCCGGCCCCGAGCTCGAGCGAGATCGCGTCGTTGGCCACCAAGGCGCCGAAGCGCTTGGTGATGCCCGACAGGCGCAGGACCGGTGCGGCCACTGCGGCGGTGGGTGGGTGCCGGCCCGGCGCTTACTTGGCCGTGGGCTTGGGCTGGCCGTCGTCCACCTTCACGGTGAACTGGCCGGCAAGGATGGCCTTCTCTTTGGCCCGCACCTTGGTGACGATGTCGGCGGGGATCTTCTTCTCGAACGTGCCCAGCGGCGCGAGTTCACTGCCCTTGTGTTTCATCATCGAGTACGAGCCGTAGTCTGCGGCCTTGAACTTGCCGTCTTTCACCATCTTCAGTGCCAGGTCGATCGTCGGCTCCATGTTCCACAGCGCCGACGCGACCACGGTGTCGGGGTACTTGTCTTGCGTGTTGATCACGTTGCCGATCGCGAGCTTGCCCTTCTCCTTGGCCGCGTCGGCCACGCCGAAGCGCTCGGCATACATCACGTCGGCCCCCTTGTCGATCATCGCGAAGGCGGCTTCCTTGGCTTTCGGCGGGTCGAACCAGCTGTTGATGAAGCTGACCATGAACTCGACCTTGGGGTTGGTCTCTTTCGCGCCGGCCATGAAGGCGTTCATCAGGCGGTTCACTTCGGGGATCGGGTAACCGCCGACCATGCCGATCTTGTTCGATTTGCTCATGCCGCCGGCGATCATGCCGGTCAGGTAGGCCGGCTCCTGGATGTAGTTGTCGAACACCGCGAAGTTGGGCTCCTGCGGCTTGCCCGAGCTGCCCATCACGAAGCTGATCTTCGGGTAGTCCTTGGCCACCTTGCGCGCGGCGGCTTCGACCGCGAATGATTCACCGACGATGAGCTGGTGGCCCTTCTCGGCATACCCGCGCATCACGCGTTCGTAGTCGGCATTGGTCACGTTCTCGGAAAACACGTACTCGACCTCGCCGCGCGCGACCGCCGCCTTCAGCGCCTTGTCGATGCGGCTGACCCACTGCTGCTCGACGGGCACGGTGTAGATGGCGGCGACCTTGATCTTGGTCTGGGCGGTGGCGGGCAGGCTGAGGCTTGCCAGTGTGGCGGCAGCGACTGCGGCCATGAGGGAAGTGCGGCGCGAGAGGGACATGAGGTCTCCTTGTTGTGGGTGATTCGAACAAATTGGGACAGCAAGCAGCGTGCCGGGCTTTGCCCCCTCGCCCCTTTGGGGAGAGGGTTGGGGTGAGGGGTGCGACCTTGGCACCGGCGCCGCCCTCACCCCTGCCCTCTCCCAGGGGGAGAGGGAGTCAAACCACACCGGCGCGCTCCAACATCGCGTGCAGCAGCACATTGCAGCCTGCCGTGATGTGCTCCGGCTTGGCGTCCTCGATCTCGTTGTGGCTGATGCCGTCCTTGCACGGGATGAAGATCATGCCGGCCGGCACCAGCTTGGCCATGTAGACGGCGTCGTGGCCGGCGCCGGAGACCACGTTCATATGGCTGTAGCCCAATTGCCGCGTGGCCCGCGCCACGGCGTCCACACAATCGGCGTGGAACTGCGTCGCCGGAAAGGACGTCACCAGCTTGACGTCGATCGGCAGCCCGCTCTCGGCGCTGAGCTTGGCCGCCACGCCGCGGATGTCGGCGTCCATCGCATCGCACAGCGCTTCGCTGGCATTGCGCAAGTCGATGCTGAACTTCACGTTGCCCGGGATCACGTTGCGGCTGTTCGGGAACACCTGCACCATGCCGACGGTGCCGCGGCCATGGTTTTCGCCGTTCGACTGCGGGTGGCGGTGGGCGCAGGCCACCACTTCCTGCATCAGCCGGGTGGCCACCTGCAGCGCGTCCTTGCGCAGCGCCATCGGCGTCGGGCCGGCGTGCGCTTCCATGCCGGTGACGACGCAGTCGTACCAGCGCACGCCCAGAACGCCGGTGACGACACCGATCGTCTTGTCGTTGTCCTCCAGCACCGGGCCTTGTTCGATGTGCGTCTCGAAGTAGGCGCCTATTGGGTGGTCGCCAGGCTCTTCGGTACCCAGGTACCCAATGCGCTCCAGTTCGCCCTTGACCGTCTTGCCTTCGGTGTCGGTGGCGGCATAGGCGTGTTCGAGCGTGAAGGCCTTGGCAAATGCACCCGAGCCCATCATCACCGGCACGAAGCGCGAGCCTTCTTCGTTGGTCCACCAGGCCACCTCGATCGGCGCTTCGGTCTGGATGCCGTGGTCGTTGAGCGTGCGCACCACTTCGATGCCGGCCAGCACGCCATAGTTGCCATCGAACTTGCCGCCGGTCGGCTGGGTGTCGATGTGGCTGCCGGTGACGATCGGCGGCAAGGCGTTGTTGCGGCCGGGGCGGCGCAGGAAGCCGTTGCCGATCTTGTCGATCGTGACGGTCATGCCCGCTTCACGCGCCCACCGGCTGACGAGGTCACGGCCTTGTTTGTCCAGGTCGGTGAGCGTCAACCGGCACACACCCCCCTTGGGCGTGGCGCCGATCTTCGCGAGTTCCATCAGCGAGGCCCACAGTCGCGAGCCGTCGATTCGCAGTTGTTCGATGTCGTGCTTGACCTTCGCGTCCATTGCTGGGCTCCTTGACTGGCTCCCTCTCCCGCTGGGGGGGAGTGGGTTGGGGTGAGGGTGGGAAGTCGTGGGGAGAGGGAGCTGCTCAGCGCGCCACCGCCGTCGGCGCCTGCATCTGCGCGCGCAGCTTCATCGCGTCGAAGTTGGCGCCGAACGGCGGCCGCTTCAGGTAGCGGCCCGCGCCCTGCACGGCGCGCAGCTCGCCGTTCGAATACACCACCC
>JANMYQ010000016.1:0-3554 GCA_031382215.1 Methylibium sp. | reverse complement strand
CGGCGACGTCAAGGACCTGGCCCACCTGCGCCAGACCTTCGCCGCCTGGCGGCCGCAGGTCGTGTTCCACGCCGCGGCCTACAAGCACGTGCCGCTGATGGAGGACCACAACGCCGCCGCGGCGCTGCGCAACAACACGCTGGGCACGGCCCATGCCGCGCGCGCCGCGGGCGAGGCCGGCGTCGAACGCTTCGTGCTCATCAGCACCGACAAGGCGGTCAACCCGACCAACGTGATGGGCGCCACCAAGCGCGCCGCCGAGATGGTGATCAGCGCCCTGGCCACCGAGTTTGCGGCCACCAAGGTCATGGCCGTGCGCTTCGGCAACGTGCTGGGCTCCAGCGGCAGCGGGATCCCCAAGTTCAAGGAACAGATCGCGCGCGGCGGCCCGGTGACGGTGACGCACCCGGACATCATCCGCTACTTCATGACCATCCCCGAAGCCGCGCGGCTGGTGCTGCAGGCCGCGGCCATCGGCGAATCGGCGCAGGTGCTGGTGCTGGACATGGGCGAGCCGGTGAAGATCGTGGACCTGGCGCGCGACCTGATCCGACTGGCAGGGCACACGGACGACGAGATTGCCATCGAGTTCACCGGTCTGCGGCCTGGGGAGAAACTCTTCGAGGAACTGCTGGCCGATGCCGATGGCACCGTGCCGACGCCGGTGGCGGGCCTGCGGGTGGCGCAGATTGCAGCGGTGTCACATGAGCAGGTGCAGGCCTGGCTGACGACGGCGGATGCGCGGACGCGCGCCGCCGGCAACGCAGACGCAGGCGCCGCGCCGGCGGCCGACGACGAGCAGGTGCGCCGGTTGATCAGGCAACTGGTGCCGGAGTACCGGGACGCCGCCGTCGCAGCGGCGGCGCGGCCCGAGCGTGCGCCGGAACCCGGCTGACGGGTGGCGGCGGCTGCGACCATCGCCGGACCCGGATTCGTTCTGGGTTAAACTGCGTTCAAAGTTGAACGGACCAGCGCTGTGCAGGCCGCTTGCTTCCCGTGCCGTACGGCCGTTGATCATCGCCCCATGCCTCCCGTCGACGATGCCCATCTGCGTGTCTTGCAACTGCTCCAACAGCGGCCGGAGCTGAGCCAACGGCAGCTTGCGGTCCAACTGGGTGTCAGTCTGGGCAAGACGAACTATCTGCTTCGCGCCTTGCTGGAGAAGGGCTCGATCAAGGCAAGGAACTTCCGCAACAGCCAGAACAAGCTGGCCTACGCCTATCTATTGACGCCGAAGGGGATGTCGCAGAAAGCGGTCCTGACCCAGGGCTACCTGCAGCGCAAGATCGTCGAGTACGAGGCCCTGCGTGCCGAGATCGAAGGCCTGCGCAGGGAACTGGACGCGCCGCCATGACGGGATTGCTGCATGCCCTGCGCCGCTGACCGTCGTGGACCGGGCGCGCTGGCAGGTTGTGAGCGCGGGGCCCCGCCCCTGGTGCGCGGGGCGGGCGATGCGAACCAACGGCAGCGGAAAGTCTGCGCCTTCAAAGCATGAGTGAGATCGGATGAAACTTTCTGGCAAGAAGATCCTGGTGACCGGCGCCGATGGCTTCATCGGCTCGCACCTCACTGAGCACCTGGTGCGCGCCGGCTGCGACGTGCGCGCCTTCGTGCTCTACAACAGCTTCAACTCCTGGGGCTGGCTGGACGAGAGCGAGCCGGCGATCAAGAACGCGCTGGACGTCTTTGCCGGCGACATCCGCGACCCGCATGGCGTGCGCACCGCCATGAAGGACTGCGACGTGGTCCTGCACCTTGCGGCACTGATCGCCATTCCCTACTCCTACCACTCGCCCGACACCTACGTCGACACCAACGTGAAGGGCACCCTCAACGTGGTGCAGGCCGCGCGCGAGCTCGGTGTCGAGCGCGTCGTCAATACCTCGACCAGCGAGGTCTACGGCAGCGCCCGTTTCGTCCCCATCACCGAAGAACATCCGCTGCAGGGCCAGTCGCCGTACTCGGCCAGCAAGATCGGCGCCGACCAGATCGCGATGAGTTTCCACCTCTCCTTCGGCACGCCGGTCAGCGTCATCCGGCCCTTCAACACCTACGGGCCCCGGCAATCGGCGCGCGCCGTGATACCGACCATCATCACGCAGATCGCCGCCGGCGCGCGGCAGATCCGACTGGGGGCCGTGCATCCCACGCGCGACTTCAACTTCGTGCAGGACACCGTGCGCGGCTTCGTGGCCGTCGCCGAGAGCGACGCGGCGGTCGGCCAGGTGGTGAACGTCGGCAGCAACTACGAGGTGTCGATCGGCGACACCGCGCGGCTGATCGCGCGCCTGATGAACCGCGATGTCGAGTTCGTCAGCGACGAGCAGCGCCTGCGGCCCGCTGGCAGCGAGGTCGAGCGCCTGTGGGCGGACAACAGCCGCGCCAAGTCCCTGGCCGGCTGGGAACCCGAATACGCGGGCCTGGCAGGGCTGGAGCGCGGGTTGCGAGAAACGATCGACTGGTTCGGCGACCCGGCCAACCTGCGCCGCTACAAGGCCGGACACTACAACATCTGAGCGCACGACCATGACCAACGTGACTGTTGCCAGCGATCCGGTGGCCGCCGCTGTGCAGGCCGTGCGCGCGGTGCTCGGGCCCACGACCTCGACCATTCCGCTGCACGAACCCGAGCTCGGTGGCCGGGCCTGGGAGTACGTCAAGGACTGCATCGATACCGGCTGGGTGTCGTCGGTCGGCTCGTACGTGGACCGCTTCGAGCGCGACCGGGCCGAGGTCACCACCGCCGCGCATGCGGTGGCCTCGGTCAACGGCACCCCGGCCCTGCACGTGTGCCTGCTGCTGGCGGGCGTGCGCCCGGGCGACGAAGTGCTGATGCCGGCGCTGACCTTCATCGCCACGGCCAATGCGTTGTCTTATGCGCAGGGCGTGCCGCACTTCGTGGAGTCCGAAACGGTGTCGCTGGGTGTCGATGCGCCCAAGCTGGATGCCCATCTCCGCGAAGTCGCGACCCTGCGCGACGGCCAATGCTTCAATCGCCGCACGGGTGCCCGCATCCAGGCGCTGGTGGTGATGCACGTCTTCGGCCACCCTTGCGACCTGGACGCGCTGGCCGAGCTGGCCGACCGCTGGCACCTGGTGCTGATCGAAGACGCGGCCGAGTCGCTGGGCTCCAGCTACAAGGGCCGCCACACCGGCAACGTCGGCCGCCTGGCGGCCTTGAGCTTCAACGGCAACAAGGTGGTCACCACCGGCGGCGGGGGCGCGGTCATCACCAGCGACCCGGTGCTGGCGCGGCGGGCCAAGCACCTGACCACCACCGCCCGCGTGCCGCACCGCTGGAGCTTCCTGCACGACGAGGTCGGCTACAACTACCGGCTGCCCAACCTCAACGCGGCGCTGGGCTGCGCCCAGCTCGAGCAACTGGGCTCTCTGCTGGACCGCAAGCGCCGCCTGGCGTCGCGTTTCGAAGCGGCGCTGGCAGGGCAGGAGGGACTGTCCTTCCTGAAGGAACCCGCCGGCACGCGCGGCAACTACTGGCTCAACGCCGTCGTGCTGTCGCCGCAGCACGCCGACCGGCGCGACGCGTTGCTGGC
>JANMYQ010000007.1:0-5943 GCA_031382215.1 Methylibium sp. | reverse complement strand
GGCCTCGCCGGCTTCGGCGGCGTGATCGGCGCGGTCGAGTTGTCGATGGTGCCGGGCGAGGACATCCGGCTGCTGCTGGCCTCGCTGATCGTCGTGATCGTCGGCGGCATGGGCAGCGTGGTCGGCGCGGCGATCGGGGCGGTGATCCTGGGCTTGTCGGAGACGTATGGGCTGGCGTATGCGCCGACGTACAGCGTGGTGTTCACGTTCGTGATCCTGATCCTGGTGTTGGCTTTCAGGCCACGCGGGATCATGGGGAAAGCCGCATGAGCGCGGCCCAGTGGCGCAGGGCGATGAACTCCGGGCTGGCATCGGCGGCCAGGGCGCGGACGCCTGTACCAACGCGCGCCGCTGCCGCCCCGACGCCCGACCCCTACGCCGACTCCGCCGCCCCCAACTGGCTCAAGTACCTGTGGCGCTCGCTCGCGCCGCGCCATGTGTTTGTCGTCATCGCTGTGCTGGTGTTCCCGTTCGTTTCCACGCCGTTCTTCACCTTCCAGGTTGCATCGCAGTCGCTGATCCTCGGGCTGATCGCACTGTCGCTGAGCTTCCTGGCCGGCTACGGCGGCATGGTGTCGCTGGCGCAGATGACGGTGGCCGGCATCGCCGGTTACGGCATTGCAGTGCTCGGCAGCAGCAGCGCGCCCGAGATCAGCCTGGGCTGGCCGTGGTGGGCGGCGGTGCCAGTGGCCATCACCGTGGCGGTCATCTGCTCGACCTTGATCGGCTGGTTGTCGGTGCGCACCGAAGGCATCTACACGATCATGATCACGCTGGCCATCGGCGTGGCCTTCTACTACCTGGTGCTGCAGAACTACAGCATCTTCAACGGCTTCCAGGGCCTGCGCGAGTTGAAGGCGCCGGTGGTGTTCGGCGTGAACTGGCGCGACCCGATGCCGTTCTACTTCCTCGCGCTGTTCCTGGCGCTGGCGGGCTACTTCCTGGTGCGCTACGTGGTGCGCGCGCCGTTCGGCGTCGCGCTGCAGGGCATTCGCGACAACCCGCGCCGCATGGAGGCGCTGGGCTTCCACGTGGTGGCGCACCGGGTGGCGGCGTATGCGCTGTCGGGGCTGATCGCAGCGGTCGGCGGCATCTTGCTGGCCTGGTACAACGCGCTGATGTCGCCTGGCTCGGTGGGCACCGGCTGGCTGATCAACATCCTCATCATTGCCGTGCTCGGCGGTGTGAAGCACCCGATCGGCGCTTTCCTCGGCGCGCTCGTGTTCGTGCTGCTGCAGACCTTCGCGATCGACGTGATCGACCGCGAACGCTTCAACCTCGTGATCGGCGGCGTGTTCCTCGCCATCGTGCTGTTTTCCCCCGACGGCCTGCTCGGACTGTGGGCGAAGCTTCGCTCCCGCTTCGGCCCGAACCAGGCTTTAACTTCCCCCCAAAGGAGACATCAGTGAAAGTGACCAGAACATTTTTCGTACGTTCGATTCTTGGCGCAGCGGCGGCCGCGGCGCTGGTGGGCTCCGCGTGGGCGCAGACCGGCCCGGTGAAGATCGGTCTGCTGGCCACGCTCGAAGGCCCGTTCGCGGCCGGAGGGGCCGACGGCATGCGCGGCGCCGAACTGGCCGTCAAGCAGCGCGGCGGTGAGGTGGCCGGGCGCAAGATCGAGATCATCAAGGCGTCGAGTGATGCCAAGCCCGACGTGGCCGTCAACGCCACGCGCAAGTTGGTCGAGCAGGACAAAGTCGAGATCATGGTCGGCCCGCTGTCGGGCGGTGAAGGCATTGCGGTCAAGGACTACTCCAAGACGCAGCCGCAGGTGACCTTCATCAACGGCGGCTCCGGCGCGCAGGCCACCACGCTGGTGAGCCCGAGCCCGAACTTCTTCCGCTTCAACACCGAGGGCGGCCAGTGGATGGTGGGCCTGGGCAAGGCGGCGCTCGACAAGGGCTACAAGCGCGTGATGGTGATCGCCGAGGACTACGCCTTCCCATACTCGCAGGTGCAGGGCTTCATGGCCGAATACTGCCGGCTCGGCGGCAAGGTGCCCGAGAAGGCCTGGGTGCCGCTGGGCGGCAAGGACTACTCGTCGGTGATCGCCAAGATCCCGAAAGACGTGGACGCGCTGCTGGTGGTGCTGGGCGGTGCCGACGCGGTGAACTTCCTGACGCAGTATGAAAACGCTGGCGGCGACAAGCCGATGCTGGGCGGCTCCATCACCGTCAGCCAGGACGTGCTGAACTACAAGGGCAAGCGGCGCGACTCGCTGGTGGGCACCTTGTCGGCCGGCCCGCTGGCCGACGCCTACGACGGCGCCGACTGGAAGGCCTTCGTCGAGGACTACCGCAAGACCTACCCGGTCTCGGCCGGCGGCTTCCCCAGCCCCAGCCTGTTCGCTTACGTCTACTACGTCAACATGAAGGCCGCGCTCGACGGGCTCGACGCAGTGAAGGGTGACCTTTCGGGCGGCCAGGCCAAGTACCGTGAGGCGCTGTCGAAGATGGTGCTGAAGACGCCCAACGGCGACGTGAAGCTCGACGCCAACCGCCAGGCCATCGGCACCACCTTCGTGACTGAAGTGGTGAAGGACGCGCAGGGCAACCTGTTCAACAAGGTCAACCGCAAGGTCGACAACGTGGAGCAGATGCTGGGCATGAAGGCGGACGAGTTCAAGATCGGCTCGCGCGACGTTCCGGCCTGCCCCTGAAGACTGAACGCCGGTGGCTTCGATCACGAACCTTCGTACCGTGACCACCGCCCCCGCCCGGGTGGGGGCGGGGCCGGTGGCACCGCTCGCGTCGAACGACGCGCTGGTGCTGCGCAACGTGACGCGCGCCTTTGGCGCGCTGCGCGCGGTGGACGATGTGTCGTTGTTGGTGGCTGCCGGCCAGAAATACGCCGTGCTCGGCTCCAACGGGGCCGGCAAGACAACGCTGTTCAATGCGATCACCGGTGACTATCCCGTCACCGCGGGTCGCATCCATTTTTTCGGCGAAGACATCACCGAGCTGCCGCCGCACGAACGCATCCGCAAGGGGCTGCGGCGCACCTACCAGTCTTCGCTTTTGTTTCGCGACCTGACGGTGCGCGACAACCTGTTCCTCGCCGTGCGCGGCGTGGCCAACGGGCGTTTCAGCTTCTTGCGCGCACGTGCGAGCCACGCCTCGACCGTGGCGACGCAGGAGTTGCTGGACCGCGCGCGCCTGTCGCACCTGGCCGACGAACTCGTCGCCAACCTGGCGCACGGCCAGCAGCGCCAGCTCGAGATCGGCATGGCGCTGGCCGGCGCGCCGCGGCTGATCCTGTTCGACGAACCGGCTGCCGGCTTGTCTCCCGCCGAGCGGCGCGAACTGGTGGCGCTGCTGACCTCTCTGCCGTCGCACATGAGCTACGTGCTGATCGAGCACGACCTGGACATCGCGCTGCGCGTGGTCGAGAAGGTGACCGTGATGCACAACGGCCGCGTGCTCAAGACCGGCACGCCGGGGGAGATCGAGAACGACGCGCAGGTGCAGGCGATCTACATGGGGGGCAAGCACTGATGGCCTTCTGGTCGAAGAGCACCGATGCGCCGGCCAAGGGTCCGATCCTCGTGATCGAAGGCCTGGACGTCTATTACGGCCGTGCGCACGCCTTGCAAGGCGTCAGCTTGAGCATCGACAAGGGCGTGCTCGGCATCGTCGGCCGCAACGGCATGGGCAAGACCACGCTGTGCAACGCGATCACCGGGCTGGTGCCGGCCAGCGGCAGCATCAAGCTCGCGGGCGAAGAGATTCTGGGCCGCGCGCCGAACGAGATCACCAAGCGCGGCATTGCCTACGTGCCGCAGGGCCGGCGCGTGTGGCCCTCGCTCACCGTCGACGAAACGCTGCGCCTGGTGGCGCCGAAACGGCGCGACGTGGAGCGCGTGTATTCGATGTTCCCGCGCCTGGCCGAGCGCAAGGGCAACGGCGGGGCGCAACTCTCGGGCGGCGAGCAGCAGATGCTGGCGATCGGCCGCGCGCTGCTGCTGCAACCGCGCCTGCTGGTGATGGACGAGCCGACCGAGGGGCTCGCGCCGGTGATCGTCGAGCAGGTGGCGCAGGCGCTGCGCGACCTGGCCGCCGAAGGCGAGATCGCGGTGCTGCTGATCGAGCAGAACCTGGGTGTCGCGATGGAAGTGGCCGACCGCATCGGCGTGATGGTCAACGGCCGAATCGCGCAGGAGATGCCGGCCTCGCAGCTGGCCGCCGATCGAGAACTGCAGGAGCGGCTGCTCGGTGTGCGCTCGGGGCCCGACGAAGAGCCCGAAACCGCCGCACTGGCGCCAAGCGTCAGCGATGACAAACCGACTCAGGTGCTGACCGTTCGCCGCGCGCACGGCGACGGCGCCCCGAGCCTGGACGACCTCGCGCCGCGCACGGTGCGCGGGTTCACGCGCTGGAATGCTGGCGGCACCGCCGCGCCCGCCGCGGACATCGCGCGGGGTATTACCCCCTCTCCCTCTGGGAGATGGGGCAAGACCGAGAGCAACGCCTCCGCTCAGGCCTTCGACTTCCCCGTTGCCGCCACCTCCACCCGCGCCGCCTACGTCGTCGGCACCTTCGACACCAAGGCCCGCGAACTCTTCTACCTGCGCCAATGCCTCGACAAGCTCGGCCTGCGCGTCGTCACCGTCGACCTGTCGACCTCGGGCCGCACCTCCACCGCCAGCGTGCACCCGCGCGAGGTGGCGCGCCACCACCCGCAGGGCGAATCGGCGGTGTTCAGCGGCGACCGCGGCAGCGCTGTCAGCGCGATGGCGCTGGCCTTCGAGGCCTTCGTGCGCACGCGGCGCGACCTGGGCGGCATCATCTCGGCGGGCGGTTCGGGCGGCACGTCGCTCGCCACCACCGGTATGCGCGCCTTGCCGATCGGCTGCCCGAAAGTGATGGTCTCGACCATGGCCAGCGGCGACACGCGCCCGTACGTGGGCCCGAGCGACATCTGCATGATGTACTCGGTGACCGACGTGCAGGGCATCAACCGCATCAGCGAGAAGGTGCTGGCGAATGCGGCGCATGCACTGGCCGGCATGATCGCGCACCCGCCGGTCGAGTCGGCCATCACCAAACCGGCGATCGGCCTGACGATGTTCGGCGTCACGACGACCTGTGTGCAGGCCGTCACCAAGCGCCTCGAAGACGAAGCCGACTGCCTGGTGTTCCACGCCACGGGCGTGGGCGGCCAGTCGATGGAAAAGTTGGCCGACTCGGGCCTGCTGGCTGGTGTGATCGACGTGTCCACCACCGAGGTGGCCGACGAGATCGGCGGCGGCGTGCTGTCCGCCGGGCCGACGCGCATGGACGTGTTCGCGCGCCACGCCTTGCCCTACGTGGGCTCGTGCGGTGCGCTCGACATGGTCAACTTCGGCGCGTGGGACACGGTGCCCGAGCGCTTCAAGGCGCGCAAGCTGTACCGCCACAACGCCACCGTGACACTGATGCGCACGACCGCCGACGAATGCCGCGCAATCGGTGAGTTCATCGCCGCCAAGCTCAACGCGATGCAGGGGCCGGTGCGCTTTCTCATCCCCGAAGGCGGCGTCTCGGCCATCGACCAACCCGGCCAGCCCTTCCATGACCCCGAGGCCGACCGCGTGCTGTTCACCACGATCGAACAGAACTTCCGCAGCAGCAGCGACCGGCGCCTGATCCGCTTGCCGCACCACATCAACGACGAAGCGTTTGCCGATGCGCTGGTGGCGGCATGGCATGAAGTTTCGCGTGCTTCAGCTGGCGCGCGGCGGGCTTGATCGGTATGGAAATGTCCGCATCAGGTCTTGTTCTGCTCGCTGCCCTTAGGCAACAAGCTTTTGCCGGGATCGGGCCGCTGGCGCATGCCGCTCCGTTCATGTCCCCCGGGCCGGAAGAGACTCGGCCCTCCTCCTTTACTTCACTACGCGACAAGCACCACCGTCCCGATCCGAGCCACCGTATTGGCTTTTCGGCGATTCAAAGAGACCGTTGTAAG
>JANMYQ010000004.1:0-2008 GCA_031382215.1 Methylibium sp. | reverse complement strand
GCAGGTCGCGCATGTTGTCGGCAAACACCTTGATGGCGACTTTTTCGGCCTCTTCACGCAGGCGGGTGAAGAGGTCGCGCTCCAGCGAGAGGCTGAGTTTCACGCGCCAGGTCCAGGCCACGGCCTTGCGAATCAGGTCGTCGGCGGGCCGCGCCTTGTGGCTCCAGCCCAGGTGCAGCGCGATCTTGCCTTCGGCGATCGAAGGCTGGCCGGGCTCCGGCTCCACCGGCAGCGCCAGCTTCACCTCGAGGATGTCCTGCGCGCGGCCGCGAAACACCGCCAGCGCGCGGTGCGACGGCACGCGGCCGATCGGCTCGTCGTAGTCGAAGTAATCGCGGAACTTGGCGATATCCGGATGGTTCTCGTCCTTGCCGCCGGCGAGTTTCGACTTGAGCAGCCCTTCGCTCCACAGCCACTCACGCATCGCCTGCACGAGCGGGGCGTCCTCGGCCCAGCGCTCGGACAGGATGTCGCGCACACCGTCCAGCACCGCGGGCACAGTGGTGAAGTCCTCGCCGCCCTCGCCTTTTTCATGCTTCACGAAAGCCTGTGCTTCGGCGGCCGGGTCCCGCTTCGGATCGGCCCACAACAGGTCGGCCAGCGGCTCGATGCCGGCCTCGCGCGCGACCTGCCCCTTGGTCCGGCGTTTGGTCTTGTACGGCAGGTACAGGTCTTCCAGCTCCTGCTTGGTCGGCGCGCCCTCGACCGCGGCACGCAGGAGCGGCGTCAGCTTGCCCTGCTCTTCGATGCTCTTGAGCACTGCGGCGCGGCGAGCTTGCAGCTCGCGCAGGTAGGCGAGGCGGGTTTCGAGTTCGCGCAACTGGATGTCGACGAGACCGTCGGTGGCTTCCTGGCGGTATCTGGCGATGAACGGAACTGTGGCGCCGCCGTCCAGCAGTTCGACGGCGGTGTTGACCTGGGCGGGCCGAGCCTTCAGCTCAGCCGCGATTTGCAGAACGATCTTGTCCAAGGAACTCACGGGAGTCGGAAAGCGGCGCAGTTTAAAGTGCGGGCTTCGCGTTCCGGTCACGATCCTGGCATGTGCCCCGGTTCAGGTCCGCTCAAGCCAACGAGGAGTCCGTCGTGGATCAAGTCAAGCAGGGCACCGACGCCCTGTTCATTCTGCTCGGCGCCATCATGGTGCTGGCCATGCATGCGGGTTTTGCTTTCCTGGAACTGGGCACGGTGCGCAAGAAGAACCAGGTCAATGCGCTGGTCAAGATCCTGGTCGACTTCGCCGTCTCGACGCTGGCGTACTTCTTCGTCGGCTACTTGGTAGCCTACGGCGTGAGCTTCTACACCGGCGCCGAGACGCTGGCGCAGAAGAACGGCTACGACCTCGTCAAGTTCTTTTTCCTGCTGACCTTTGCCGCGGCCATCCCCGCCATCGTCTCGGGCGGCATCGCCGAGCGCGCCCGCTTCGGGCCGCAGCTGATCGCCACCGGTGTGCTGGTGGGCATCTTCTACCCACTCTTCGAGGGCGTGGTCTGGAACCAGAACTACGGCATCCAGGCCTGGATCAAAGGCCTCACCGGCGCCGAGTTCCACGATTTCGCCGGCAGCGTGGTGGTGCATGCCGTGGGCGGCTGGATCGGACTCATGGCGGTGCTCTTTCTCGGGCCGCGCGCCAACCGCTACCGCAAGGACGGTGCGATCAGCGCCCACCCGCCGTCGAGCATCCCCTTCCTGGCGCTGGGCGCGTGGGTACTGGCCGTGGGCTGGTTCGGCTTCAACGTCATGAGCGCGCAGACCATCGACAAGATCTCCGGCCTGGTGGCCGTGAACTCGCTGATGGCGATGGCCGGCGGCACGCTGGTGGCCACGCTCTTGGGCCGCAACGACCCGGGATTCGCCTACAACGGGCCGTTGGCCGGGCTGGTGGCGGTGTGCGCCGGCTCCGACGTCATGCACCCGGCCGGCGCGCTGGTGGTCGGCGGCGTGGCCGGCGCGGTGTTCGTCTTCATGTTCACGCTGACGCAGAACCGCTGGAAGATCGACGACGTGCTGG
>JANMYQ010000287.1:0-2929 GCA_031382215.1 Methylibium sp. | reverse complement strand
GGGCGAGGTGGTCGTGGTGTGCGGGCCGTCGGGCTCGGGCAAGTCCACGCTCATCAAGACGGTCAACGCGCTCGAGCCGTTCCAGAAAGGGGATATCGTCGTCGACGGCATCTCCATCGCCGACCCGAAGACCGACCTGCCCAAGCTGCGCGCCCGCGTGGGCATGGTGTTCCAGCACTTCGAGCTGTTCCCGCACCTGAGCGTGACCGAGAACCTGACCTTGGCGCAGATCAAGGTGCTGGGCCGCAGCACCGACGAAGCCAAGACCCGCGGGCTGAAGATGCTCGACCGTGTGGGCCTGATGGTGCACAAGGACAAGTTCCCCGGCCAGCTCTCGGGCGGCCAGCAGCAGCGCGTGGCGATTGCCCGCGCGCTGAGCATGGACCCGATCGTGATGCTGTTCGACGAACCCACCTCGGCGCTCGACCCCGAGATGGTGGGCGAGGTGCTCGACGTGATGGTGCTGCTGGCCAAGGAAGGCATGACGATGATGGTCGTCACGCACGAAATGGGCTTCGCCAAGAAGGTCAGCCACCGCGTGATCTTCATGGACGCCGGCAAGATCATCGAAGACTGCGCCAGCAAGGAATTCTTCATCAACCCCGAGGCGCGTTCGCCGCGGGCCAAGGAATTCCTCTCGAAGATCCTGCAGCACTGAGCGGCTTCGAGGCGCCTCGGGCCCTCAACCCCTCAGGCCCTCAACCCCTCAGCCCGCCCCGTCCATCAGGGCCACGGTCAGGCTGATGGCGGCGACCACCGCTGTCAGCACCGTGGCCGCCGCCACCCACAGCAGGCGCCGTCGGTTCACTTCGACGCGCTCGACGAGCTGGATGTTCTGCTCCGCCAGCGCCTTGATCAGCTCGCTCGATTCGAGCATCTGCTTCTGAAGGCCGGCCGTGGCCTGCTCGGCGGCACCCAGGCGGGCCTTCAGCGCGCTGATCGAGAGTGCGTCGGCCGAAGGCGAGGCCGGCTCCGGCACCACCACCGGGTCGGGCACGGCGGGCTTCTTGGCGACGCTGCTCCACAGCTTCTTTGCGCCATCGGCCACCACGGGCGCGTTCTTCACCACGTCGGTCCACGGGACCAACTTGAGCATATTGAGCCAACCGATTGCCATGCGACGCGCCCTTTCCGAAAGCCGATTTCATTGTCGCGTGCCTGTGTGTTGCAACCCCCCGACCCTGCCGGGCTCATTGGTACTTTCGCCGGCTCGAGCCGCGTTACCCGAACGCGCCCGGGGAAACGCCTCGCCCGGTAACCGGGTGCGAGAATCTGCCGCATGACGGACGCCCTCACGATCATCCGCCCCGACGACTGGCACCTGCACCTGCGCGACGGTGCGGCGCTGGCCGCGGTGCTGCCGCACAGCGCGCGCCAGTTCGGCCGTGCGATCGTGATGCCCAACCTGCGCCCGCCGATCACCACCACCGCGCAGGCCATGGCCTACCGCGCGCGCATCCTGGCCGCGCTGCCACCGGGCAGCAGCTTCGAGCCGCTGATGACGCTGTACCTGACCGACCGCCTGCCGCCCGACGAGATCCGCCGCGCGAAGGAAGCCGGCATCGTTGCCTGCAAGCTCTACCCCGCCGGCGCCACGACCAACAGCGACGCCGGCGTGACCGACATCCGCCACACTTACGCCACGCTCGAGGCGATGCAGCGCGAAGGCCTGCTGCTGCTGGTGCACGGCGAGGTCACCGACCCGGCGGTGGACGTGTTCGACCGCGAGGCGGTGTTCATCGACCGCGTGATGCAGCCGCTGCGGCGCGATTTCCCCGCACTGAAGGTGGTGTTCGAGCACATCACCACGCGCGAGGCCGCGTTGTACGTGGCGCAGGCCGGCGCGCACACCGCAGCCACGATCACCGCGCACCACCTGCTCTACAACCGCAATGCGATCTTCATGGGCGGCTTGCGGCCGCACTACTACTGCTTGCCGGTGCTCAAGCGCGAGGCGCACCGCCTGGCGCTGGTCGAGGCGGCCACGTCGGGCAGCGACCGCTTCTTTCTGGGCAGTGACAGCGCGCCGCACGCATCGCAGATGAAAGAAGCCTCGGTCTGCGGCGCCGGCTGCTACACCGCGCTGACGGCGCTGGAGCTGTACGCCGAGGCCTTTGCCGACGCCGGTGCGCTCGACAAGCTGGAGGCGTTCGCCAGCGCCAACGGCCCGGCCTTCTACGGCCTGCCGCGCAACACCGGCACCGTGACCTTGCGCGAAGAAACCTGGACCGTGCCCGAAACCGTGCCATTCGGCGATGCCCAACTCAAACCGCTGCGTGGCGGCGAGACCCTGAACTGGAAAATGACATGAACCACCTCGACATGAACAGGAACCGGCGCGTGATGCTGCTGATCGACGCCGACAACGTTTCGGGCGACGTGATCGACCAGGCCGTCGGCCACGTGATGTCGCAGCACGGCGCGATCCACGTGCGGCGCGCCTACTGCACGGCCGAGTCGGCGCTGGCCAACCTGCAGTTGTTCAAGCGCCACTCGATCCGCCCGATCGTCAACCTGTCGACCGGCAAGAACTCGACCGACATCTCGCTCGCCGTCGACGCGATCGACCTGGTGCTGGCCGAGCGGCCCGACGTGGTGGTCGTGGTGTCGTCCGACTCCGACTTCGCGCCGCTGGTGATCCGGCTGCGCGAGAAGGGCTGCCGGGTCGAAGGCATCGGCCAGCAGGGCAAGACCGGCGAAGACTCCAAACCTGTCTACGACGATTTCATCGACCTGACGCACCAGGGCGGCCGTGCTCGCGCCACCGCCAGACCGGCGGCGCGCAAGCGTGCTGCCGTCAGATCGGTCAGTTCAGTCGACCTGGATCTGGACCTGGAGGAGCCGACCCCGGCGCCCGCCCCGCCGCCCGCGCAGGAGCGCGCGCGCACGCGTGCCCCCGCACGCACAGCACGACCGGCCGAGCCGTCGG
>JANMYQ010000245.1:0-7561 GCA_031382215.1 Methylibium sp. | reverse complement strand
AGGCCTCGGTGCTGTTCGCGGGCCGCAACCCGACCTCGGCCGAGGCCTCGGCCGCTACGGCCAACGCGCCGGCCCTGCGCAGCACGATCCGCGGCTACATGCAGGGGCCGGTGTTCGACCGCTTCCTGAACGACGTGGGCGACACCCACTTCCTGACCCCCGGCGTCGTGGTTCGCGGCAACAACACGGGCTACGTTGCGGCCGACTGGCCGACCGCCGGCGCCGTGCTCGGTGCGGCCAACGTGACGCAGGTTGCCAACGCAGTGCGCAACCGTTTCGACGCTTCGGCCCGGCGCGAGCCGATCGAGCTGATGAAGTACATCGTCAAGAACGAGCGGCCCTACACCGACATGGTGGCCGGCAACTACACGGTGGCCAACGGCATCCTGACCCAGTTCCTCGGGGCCACGGTGCAGGGTGCGTTCACCAATGTGGATGACGACAACGAGTGGCGCCAGGCCACCTTGCCGAGCGCCCGTCTGGGCGGCACCCGAGAGCATGCCGGCGTGCTGTCCACTCACTCGTGGCTGCAGCGTGTGACGACCACGCCGACCAACCGCAACCGGCACCGCGTGAACGTGCTGCACAAGCAGTTCCTCGCCACCGACGTCAGCGCGCTCGCCGTGCGGCCGATCGAAGACGGCGGCACCGCCTTCAAAGTGCCAACAGTCGAGAACCCGGCCTGCGCGGTGTGCCACGACGTGATCGACCCGATGGCTGCCGGCTTCCAGAACTGGAACGAAGCGAACCGCTACCTGCCACAGCGCAGCAACAACGTCGACCACGCGCTGCCGGCCAACTACCGCGCCAACAACTACCCGAAGGACGCCAACAACCTGGCTTACTACCAGGCTGGTGACAACTGGTTCCGCGACGGCAAGGCCCCTGGCTACGGCGCCACGCCGATGCCCGGCGGCTTCACCGGCAACCCGGCCGCGCTGCAATGGATGGGCGCACAGGTGGCAGCCGACGCGCGCTTTGCTTTGGGTGCGGTGCACTTCTGGTACGAGGGCCTGTTCGGCCGCGCACCGCTCAAGGCCCCGTTCGACCAGTCCAACCCGCAGTACGCTGCCATGCAGGCCGCCTACACCGCGCAAAGCACCGAGCTCAAGGCGATCGCCACGCGCTTTGCCACCAACCAGGGCAACGGCGCCCACAACGTGAAGGACCTGCTGGTCGACCTGCTGATGAGCCAGTGGTACCGAGCCGACCGCGTGACCGCGCTGAACACGACCCGTGCGCTGGAACTGGGCGACGTGGGCAGCGCCAACATGCTGCCGCCCTCGCAGCTGAACCAGAAGCTGATTGGCCTGGTCGGCCAGGGCTGGGTCGAGTTCGACAACCCGTATGCCGGTTTCGGCCTGAACTATGGCGACTTCGACGGTAACCAGCGCGTCAACCGCGCCAAGTCGCACACGATGATGCAGAGCATCTCGATCGACCGGCTGGTGGCGGTGCGTAGCTGCACCTTCGCGCAGGCCGACTTCAACAAGCCAGTGGCCGACCGGCTGCTGTTCCCGGCGGTGGCGCTGGCCGACACGCCGGCCACGACCGCGGGGCTGGACGCGATCACCGCCAACGTGCGCCACCTGCACAAGGCATTGTGGAAAGAAGACCTGCCGGCCACCGACGCCGAGGTACTGCGCACCGTCAAGCTGTTCAACGACATCTGGGCCGACCGCGCCAGCGCGCCGGCACGGCCGGTCAACTGTGCCTACAACAACACCAACGATCCGAACTACACCGGGCGCGCCTGGGCCGCGGTGCTCGCCTACATGCTGGGCGACCCCAAGTTCCTCTACGAGTGAGCGGCTGACCTCACTGGCCAACAGCAAGGCCACAGCACGCCAACAGCACGCGCAGCCCGAGCGCGCGTGCCCCCCAAATCAAGGAGCAGTTCAAATGCAACGCAGAGATTTCCTCAGGATGGCCAGCGCCGGCGGCGTGGTCATCCCCACCTGGGCCTTGCTTCCGGTGGCGCATGCGCAATCGGCGGTCTACACAGGCAAGGTGCTGATCAACATCCACGCCGACGGCGGCATCGACCAGAGTTCGTGGGCCGACCCGCGCGAGACCGACGGCACGCTCAACAACTACGCCGCGGCCGGCACGCCGGCCGGCGTGGCGGGCAACATCCGCTTTGCGCCGATGGCCAACAACGCCGCGTTCTTCGGCGCCCACTTTCGCCGCATGCTCGTCATCAACGGCGTGCACAGCGAAACCAACGACCACGACAGCGGCACCCGCGCGCACGCCACCGGCCGGCTCGACATGGGCTACCCGAACATGTCGGAGCTGTTCGCGTCGGTGCACGGCAAGGGCATGCCGATGCCGTGGCTGGCTTCCAACGGCTTTCGCACCAGCGCCGGCCTGGTGGCCGCCACGCCGGTGCCCGACGGCAATGCCCTGCGCGCGCTGACGCAGCCCAATGCCGCGTCGGCGACGAACGACTTCATGAAGCAGGCCGACATGAGCAAGACGCTGGCCGCGCGCGCCGAGCGCATGAAGGCCATGCAGGCGCGCGCCGACCTGCTGCCGCGTTCGCGCACGGTGGTCGAGCAGTTCATCGGTTCGTCCGACTCGCGCGCGCTGCTGCAGCGGGTGGCGCAGTTCACGCCCGCCACCTTCGACGCGTTCACGCAGGCGCACGTAGGGCTGATCGCGGCGCAGGCCGGCATCACCTCGACGATCCAGCTGACCTCCGGCGGCTTCGACGGCCACGACCAGCTCGCCAACAACTACGCGCAGTCGTTGCCGCGCCTGACCAACCTGGTCGATTACCTGTGGCAGAAGTCGGCCGACCTGGGCATCAGCGAGCGCCTGGTCGTGCGCATCTACTCCGAGTTCGGGCGCACGCCGCTCAACAACGGCAACGGCAAGGACCACTGGGCGGTCGGCACGCAGATCCTGATGGAGGCCAACCCGGCCTGGGGCAACCGTGTCTTCGGTGCGAGCGGGCCCAGGCACGAGCAACGCATGATCAACGTGGCGTCCGGGGCGGTCGATCCGGTGGCAGGCAAGGTCATTCGGCCGCGCCACGTGCACGCCGCGTTGCGCAAGTACCTGGGCTTCGAGACCACTGACCCGAAGTTCAACCTGAAGACGCTGCCGGACGAGAACTTCGACTTCTTCAACCCGGCGGCGTCGACCGGGTATCCGAGCCTGTGAGTCCGATGAAGCGTGCAACCGGCGGCGCTTGCCGAACATCCTTTCGCGCCTGGGTCATCGGTTCGGCGTGCTGCTGTGCCGGCGTGGCCGGCGCCGCCACGCCGTCCGACGAGCGTGGTTTCGTCACCGACGGGATTGCCGGCGGCCTGTACTTCCAGCGCTGCGAGGCCGGCGGCCCGGCGGCCACGCAGGTGCTGCTGCACGACCAGTCGCCCGGCGCCATGTTGACGGCGGGCATCAACGAGGTGCGCCGCGCCCGGCTCGATGCCGAGCGCCCGCTGTATGTGGAGTTTCGCGGTGAGATGGCGGGCAAGGCGGCGACCGTGCAGCAGTTCCATCGCGCCATCGGGCACGTGAGCTCATGCACCGCACTGCCCGCGCTGCCGAGCGGCGTGCGCCTGCACGCCGAGGGCACGCAACCGGCGTGGCGGCTGCAGGCCACGCCAGCCGGCATGCGGCTCGAAAGGGTCGGACACAAGCCGGTGCAGTTCGCGCCGATGAAGCTCACCGCCGTCACCGCCGCTGGCAAGGCCCGCAGCTTCCAGGCCACCACGCTGCCAGTCGGGGCGCGCATGCAGGTCGACGTGACCGAGCAGCCGTGCAATGACACCGCTGCCGAATCGGCGTTCGGCGCGCGCGTGACGGCGCAGTGGGGCGAGCAGCGCCTGGAGGGCTGCGCCGCTCGGTTCTGACGCCGGCTCTTCCGCCTTCATGCGAGTGGCCCGGCAAGGGCAAGCGCGAGCGCGCGTCGCGTCTGGCAAAGGATGCGACTGTTTACAACATCGCCGCGTTCGGGCCGTCCACGCACCGCTTTGGATCGCCGGTTTGCTTCGGCGTGTAAGACATACATCGACGCCAAACAGAACCGGACAGAGCGATGCCTGCGCAACCACAATCGCCACCGAGCGTGGTGTGCCAGACGGCCCGCCGGCCTGCTCGATACCATGCTCGCGGCCACGGCGCGCGAGGCATTCACACCGGGGCGCGTTGTGCGCAGAAGGCTGGAAATGACACCGATCTTGACTGGACTGTGCCGGGCAGGGCGCCTGAGCGCGCGTGCCGCCGCGTGTGCCGCCGTGCTTGCGGCCCTGGTGGCCTGCGGCAGCGGCGCCAGCGACAGCGGCCCGCAGACCGATGCCGAAGCGCAGGCGCAGGCTCTGCCTCCGCCAACCCAGGCCGAAGGCGCGCGCTTCCTGACCCAGGCCACGATGGGGCCGACCGAAGCCGACATTGCCCGCGTGGTGCAAAGCGGCTACGCGGCCTGGCTGGCCGACCAGTTCGCTCGCCCGCAAACACCGCACCGCAGCTACATGGACGCGCAGGCAGCGGCGCTGGTGGCGAGCAACGGCACGCTCAGCCCGAGCAACTTCTACGAGTCGTGGTGGCAGCAGGCGGTGACCGGGCCAGACCAATTGCGCCAGCGCGTGGCGTTCGCGCTGTCGCAGATCTTCGTGATCTCGTTCGCCGACCCGAACCTGAGCAACCGGCCGCTCGGTGTGGCGACCTATTACGACATGCTGGCCCGCAACGCCTTCGGCAACTACCGCAGCCTGCTCGAAGAGGTGACTCTGCACCCGATGATGGGCAACTACCTGACGATGCTGCGCAACCAGAAGGAAAGTGCCACCCGCGTGCCCGACGAGAACTATGCGCGCGAGATCATGCAACTGTTCTCGATCGGCCTGGTTCAGCTCAACGTCGATGGCACGGTCAAGACCGACGTGACCGGCGCGCCGCTGGAAACCTACACGCACGACGACATCGTCGGCCTGGCCAAGGTGTTCACCGGCTGGAGCTGGTACGCCGGCCCCAACCTGACCGACCGCACCAGCTCGCGCTTCAACGGCGGCAACGCCAACGCCGAACGCGACTGGCAGCCGATGCAGGCCTACAACCGCTACACCAACAACACCGACTACCACTCGATCAGCGTCAAGAATTTTCTCGGCATGAGCATCGCCGCGCAGACCACGCCCGACCCCGAAGGCGACATGAAGACCGCGCTGGACACCTTGTTCAACCACCCCAACATCGGCCCCTACATCGGCAAGCAGTTGATCCAGCGCCTGGTCACCAGCAACCCGAGCGCGGCCTACGTCGGCCGTGTGGCAGCGAAGTTCAATGACAACGGCAGTGGCGTGCGCGGTGACTTGAAGGCGGTGGTCACGACGATCCTGCTCGACCCCGAAGCGCGCACCTACAACGCCGCCGACACCGGCTACGGCAAGCTGCGCGAGCCGGTGCTGCGGCTGGCCAGCTTCCTGCGCGCGTTCAAGAGCACGTCGACCGGTGGGCGCTTCCAGGGCATCGACAACACCGACGACCCGGCCAGCCGCCTGGGCCAGACGCCGATGCGTTCGCCGACCGTCTTCAACTTCTTCCGCCCCGGCTACACGCCGCCCAATACCAGCCTGGCCACGGCCGGGCTCACGGCGCCCGAACTGCAACTGGTGCACGAGGTCTCGGTGGCCGGTTACCTGAACTACATGCGTGGCTGGGTCACGCCCAATGCGGCGCGCGACGTGCAGCAGAACTACACCGCCGAACTGGCGCTGGCCGACGACCCGGCGGCGTTGGTCGAGCGCATGAACCTGCTGCTGCTGAGCGGCCAGATGACCGACACCTTGCGCGCCCAGCTGGTGGCCGCGGTGCAGGGCCGCTCGCTTCCAGCGCCGGTGCTGAACAACGGCGTGGTCAGCAACCAGGCGGCGATCGACACCGCCAAGCGCGACCGCACCAGCATCGCCGTTTTCCTGACGCTGGCGTCGCCGGATTTCCTGGCGCAGAAGTAAGAACAGAAGTGAGAGCCACCCCCATGACCCACCACTCCGCTTCCCGCCGCGAGTTCCTGCGCAAGGCTGCCGTGCTGTCGAGTTCGGTCGGCAGCGCCGCTGTGCCGCTGGCCTTCAACCTGGCGGCGATGAACAACGCCGTCGCGCAGACGGCTGGCTACAAGGCCATCGTGTGCCTGTTCCTGTACGGCGGCAACGACTCGGCCAACATGGTGCTGCCCACCGACGCCACCTCGTGGACGGCCTACAGCACGGTGCGCAGCACCGCGCCCGACCCGATTGCGCTGCTGGCGCCAGGCACCGCGCCGAACGCTGCTGCAGCCGCCGCCACGCCTGCTGCGCTGGGCGGCGTGCTGCCGATCGTGCCCAATTTCACCGCATCACCCGAGAACAACACTCGCACGTTCGCATTGCACCCGAGCATGGCCGATGCGCAGGCGCTGTTCACGCAAGGCCGGCTGGCGATCCTGGCCAACGCCGGACCGCTGATTGCACCGCTCACCAAGGCCGAGTACCAGGCCAACAGCAGCGCCAAGCCGCGCCCGCCCAAACTCTTCTCGCACAACGACCAGCAGTCGGTCTGGCAGGCGCTCGCGCCCGAGGGTGCGCGGGTCGGCTGGGGTGGGCGCTTCGGCGACCTGGTGGCCAGCAACAACGGCAACACCGCGTTCACCAACATCTCGGCGTCGGGCAACGCGGTCTTCATGGCCGGGCAGACGGTGTTCCAGTACCAGGTCGGCGGTGGCGGCGCGGTGGCCATCGGCGGGCTCACGGGCAACCTGTTCGGTTCGGCCGCGGCGGCCACGCAATTCCGCTCGATCATCACGGCCGACAACCAGCATCTGTTCGCCAAGGAGCACGCGCTGGTCGTCAGGCGTTCGGTCGATGCGCAGGCGGCGTTCCAGACCGCGTTCAATGCGTCCACCGTCGCAGCGCCGGCGCAGTACCTGCAGCCTTCGACACGCGCCAACGCCAACAACAACCTGGCCACGCAGTTGCAGACGGTGGCGCGCATCATCGGCGCGCGCGCCGGCCTGGGTGTGCAGCGCCAGGTGTTCTTCGTCAGCATGGGCGGCTTCGATACCCACGATGGGCAGAACCGCAGCCACGCCGACCTGATGGCGCGCCTGTCGCACGCGCTGGGCTATTTCGATGCCACCCTGAACACCTTGGGAATGCGCGACTCGGTGACCCTGTTCTCGGCTTCCGACTTCGGCCGCACCTTCACCAGCAACGGCGACGGCACCGACCACGGCTGGGGCGCGCACCACCTGGTGCTGGGCGGCGCGGCCGTGAAGGGCAAGGAGATTCATGGCCGCTTCCCAACCGTGGGCCTGAACCACAGCGACGAAGTGGGTTCGGGCAGCTTCCTGCCGACGACTTCGGTCGACCAGATCGGCGCCGGGTTGGGCCGCTGGTTCGGCCTCGGCGAGGCCAACCTCGACACGGTGTTCCCGAACCTGAAGAATTTTCAGCGCGACGTGGGCTTCATCACGGCCTAAGGCGACGCTGAACAAGTCCCCGCGAGTGCGCGCGCCCTGGTTTGGGATGGGCTGCAAGGCGCAAACCGCAGCCATAGCCCCAGCTATGGCGAGGATTTG
>JANMYQ010000221.1:0-8866 GCA_031382215.1 Methylibium sp. | reverse complement strand
AAGTAGTGGCTCGCGATGTACTCGTCGGTCACGCCGATGCCGCCGTGCAACTGGATGCACTGCTGGCCGACGAAGCGCATCGACTGCCCGAGTTGCCACTTGGCCTGCGACAGCGCACGGCGCCGCGCGGCCGGCGGCTCGTTCATCTTCAGGCTCGCGAAATAGCTCATCGAACGCGCCAGCTCGAGCTGCATTTTCACGTCGGCAATGCGGTGGCGCAGTGCCTGGAAGGTGCCGATGGCCACGCCGAACTGCTTGCGCGTGTTCATGTATTCGGTGGTCGCGACCAGCATCTTGTCCATCACGCCCACCGCTTCGGCGCACAGCGCGGCAATGCCGATGTCGGCCGCCAGCTCCAGCGCGTCGAGGCCGCTGCCTGCGGCGGCGACCAGCGTGGCGGAAGCGTTGGCGAACGTCGCTTCGGCGGCGCGCGCGCCGTCTTGCGTCGGGTAGCCGCGCGTGCTCACGCCGGCCGAGTTGCGTTCAACGAGAAAGAGTGCAATGCCGGCGGCATCGTCCACCGCGCCAGACACGCGCGCCGGCACGATGAACGCATCGGCCTGGTCACCGACCGGCACCACGCTCTTGGCGCCGCTCACGGTCCACGAACCGCCGGTGCCGGAAGCCGCTTTTGCAGTGACGTGGTTCAGGCGATAGCGCGCGGCGCGCTCCTGGTGCGCCAGCACGACCAGCGCCTCGCCGCTCGCAATGCGCGGCAGCCAAGCCGCCTTGACGGCCTCGGGCGCGTGTGCGCTCAACACTCCACCGGCGATCAACGCACCCTGCGCATACGGCTCCAGCACGATGCCGCGGCCGAGTTCTTCCATCACCACCATCGCATCGACCGCGCCGAAGCCCATGCCGCCGTGCGCCTCGGGCACCGCCAGCCCGGTCAAGCCCAGCTCGGCCAGCTCGCGCCAGACGGCGCGCGAAAAGCCGCCCTCCTTCACGATGCCGCGCCGACGCTCGAAGCCGTAACCCTTGTCGACCCACTTGCGCACCGAGTCGCGCAGCATTTCTTGATCGTCGGAGAAGTCGAAGTCCATGGTGAGGGCCCTGTCTTGGTCAATCTGACTGGAACCCCTTCCTCCTTGGGGGGAAGGGGCAGGGGAAGGGAGCGATCCTGTCGCGTCTGCGCCCGCGCAGACGGCCCTCGGCGTCTGCCGTGGACCGTCTGCGCGACGATGTTGCGTTGAACTTCGTTGGACCCGCCGTAGATCGTGGTCTTGCGCATGTTGAAGTAGGTGCTGGCCAGTTGCGCCACATGCGCCGCGCCCACGTGGTCGCCTTGCCAGCCGGCTTCCATCGCCTCGCGCACCAGCGGCACGCTGTACGGGCCGCCGGCCAGCATCATCAGCTCGGTGTAGCGCTGTTGCAGTTCGCTGCCGCGGATCTTCAGCAGCCCTGCCACGTCGAGCGATTGTTTGCCGCCCTTTTCGGCTGACAGCACGCGCAGCACCATCATCTCGAGCGCCACCACGTCGACCTCGACCTTGGCGATCTCGTCGCGAAAGCGCGGCTCGTCGTATAGCCCCTCGGCCTGCGCAATGCGCTTGAGCCGCTCCAGTTCGCGCTTGGCGCGGTTCACGTCGGCGATGTTGGTGCGCTCGTGGGCGAGCAAGTGCTTGGCGTAGGTCCAGCCCTTGTTCTCTTCGCCGATCAGGTTCTCGGCCGGCACCTCCACGTTGTCGAACCAGACCTCGTTGACCTCGGCCTCGCCGTCGAGCATCACGATCGGCCGCACGCTGACGCCGGGGCTCTTCATGTCGATCAGCAAGAAGCTGATACCGGTCTGCGGTTTGCCGTCGCTGCTGGTGCGCACCAGGCAGAAGATCCATTCGCCGTACTGGCCCAAGGTGGTCCAGGTCTTCTGGCCGTTGACGACGTAGTAATCGCCCCTCCGTTCTGCCTTGCACTTCAGGGAAGCCAGGTCCGAGCCCGAACCCGGCTCGCTGTAACCCTGGCTCCACCACACCTCGCCGCTGCGGATGCCGGGCAGGTGGCGCTCCTGCTGGGCCGGTGAGCCGAAGGCCATGATCACCGGCGCCACCATCACCGGGCCGAACGGCACCACGCGCGGCGAACCGGCGAGCGCACATTCTTCTTCGAACAGGTGCCGCTGCACCGCGTTCCAGCCCGGCCCGCCGAACTCCTTGGGCCAGCCCCAGCCGAGCCAGCCCTGCTTGCCCAGGATCTTGGCCCAGCGCTGCATGTCGTCGCGCGTCAGGCGCAATGAGTTGTGCACCTTGTGGCTGATGTCCTTCGGCAGGTTCTGCGCCACCCAGCCGCGGATGTGCTCGCGGAAGGCTTGTTCTTCGGGGGTGAAATTGAGGTCCATGCGGGGCTCCCTGGTCGGCGCACATTCCAGCCCGATTCGGCCGGCAGGAGCGCGTTTTAGCACGACCGTGCAGTTCTGCGCTGTCCCCTCGTTGACAAATGAGGTGATGAAAGTGCGCCGGGATAATCGGCGCAGTGAATCCCCCGAGCTTTCGTGCCACCGTGGCCGCACTCGCCTTCGGCCAACTGGTGTGCTGGGCAGCGCTGTACTACGCGTTCTCGTCCTTCGTGTTGCCGATGCAGCGCTCGTTGGCCTGGAGCAAGCCGCAGATGATGGGCGCGTTCACGCTCGGCCTGGCGATGTGGGGCGTGGCGACCTACGCGGTCGGTGCGGCGATCGACCGCGGCCGCGGCCGGCGCGTGATGACCCTCGGCGCGGCGCTGGCCGGCGTCGGCTTCATGCTGTGGTCGCAGGCGGCGAGCCTGCCGCTGCTCTACGCGGCCTGGGCTGTGTTGGGCGTGGCGATGGCGATGACGCTCTACGAACCCGCGTTCAACGTGCTCACCAAGCGCTTCCCCGACCGCTACGCGCAGGGCATCACCTCGCTCACCCTGGTGGGCGGTTTTGCCAGCACCTTGAGTTTTCCGGCTGCGGCCGGGCTGATCGCGTGGCTCGACTGGCGCGGCGCACTGCTGGCCATTGGCGCCGTGCTGCTGGGGGTGATTGCGCCACTGCACGCCTGGGCGCTGCGCGGCACGCCGCAGCACGCGGTGCGGGCGCAAGCGGCGACTGCCAGCGACGACGCCACCCTGTACGAAGCGCTGCGCGAACCCACGTTCTGGCTGCTCACCGCCACCTTCACGCTCTACGCCTTCGGCTCGGCGGCGTTGTGGGCGCACGCGATGCCGGCCTTCGCGGCCAAGGGCTTCAGCGAAGCGCAGGCGCTCGCGGTGGTGGTGTGGATCGGCCCGGCGCAGGTGCTCGGGCGGCTGCTGTTCCTCGCCTTCGGCCGCTGGTTGTCGACGCGCAGCATCGGCCTCATCGTGCTGGGCGGGTTGCCGGCGTCGCTGGCCATCTTCGCGCTGGCGAATCAGATGGCCGCGCTGCTGCTGTTCGCCTTGTTGTTCGGCCTGGCCAACGGGCTGGTCACGATCGTGCGCGGCAGCCTGGTGCCGCAGTACTTCGGCCGCGGCCACGTGGGGCGCATCAGCGGGGCGATGAGTGGCATCGCGCTGCTGTCGCGCGCAGCAGCGCCATTGGCCACCGCGTGGCTGCTGCTCGCGCTGCCGGGGTACCGCGAAATGCTGCTGGTGCTGGCGGCGCTGGGGGTGGTGGCGTTGGGTGCGTTCGCATTGGCCAAACCACCCGAGCGACGGCCTGATGTGTAACAGCTGTGCGCAATTCGGGCCGCCCGCCCACCGGGTGCAGCGTGGCGGCCTCACCTGCAAGCGCGAACTGTTCACCAATTGTCACGCTTGCTGTCTGCGTTCACTGAAGCGACCGCGAACGACCGCACGGCGTTGGTAGATTGCAGCCATGGGGCCGGGACGGCTCGAAAATCATCAGGCCGGGTCGCTTTCATGGTCTTGGATATGCGTCGAACCAGACCGGGCAGTTGGGTGGCCTGGGTGCTTGCCCCGCTGGGCAGCCTTGCCGGCGCGGCGCAGCCGGCGTCGCCTGGGGGCGGGCACAGCGTCGCTGCACTGGCTGGGTGGGTGGTGGCCGGGCTGATCGGTTTGGTGTTGTTGGTGTTTGCCGTTGGCCGCATGGTGTCGGGCGGGCGGCGCGACAGCGCCAGGCGCAGCGGCCACGCAAAGCGCGCGCAGCGGGACTCGACGGCATCGCCCTCGCGCTCGCACTCGTCCAAGCCGTCGCACAAGCACTCGCCCAAGCCGTCACCCTCGCGCGCCGAACCGAGTTGGGCCGGCGAAGGTGATGACCGCCAGGGCGATGGGCCCGCCAGCCCGGCACTGCGCCGCAACGCTTCGATCCCGCGCATCACCGACGAGGTTGTGGCCCAGCAGGCCGCTCGACTCGAACCGCCCGCGCCGCCGCCGCCGCCGGCGCGCCCCCCACACAAACCGCCCGCCAGCGCCCGTGCACTGGCGGTGCCGCCGACCGCAGTGCATCGCGATCGCGTGTGGAACATGCTCGACGAGATTCGCCATGTTCCGCTGGCCACCCGGCTGGCGCCGATTGCCGGGGTGCCCCCACAGCGCCGGCCGGCGGCGGCCGGCGTGGCACCGGCGGCATTTCCACCGGCACCCGCGGCCGCACCCCCGCCGGCGCCGCCCGTCGTGGTGGCGCCGGTTGTGCCGATGCCGCCGTCTGGACCAATTTCTGCACCGATGCCTGCACCGATGCCGACGGCTTCCGCCCCGCCGGAACCCAGGCCGGCCGCGCTACCCGCCGCGCAGCAAAGCACGCCCGCCAGTGAGCCGGGTTCGTCGGCACGTTGGTCCGACGAGAAGCGCGCCGAACTGCGCCGCGCGGTCGACCGGCTTCGCGCATCGCGCGACCCCGAACCGCGCCGCAGGGATGGCGACGCTGCGCCGACCGTGGCGCCGGCCGGTGCGGGCCGCGCGCCGCCCGCGTCAGAACGCGCGACCCGCACACCCTTGCCGGTGGCCGCTGCCGAACGCCTGGTTGCCAGGGACACCACCGTCACCCAGCCGCACGAGTTTCAGCCGTCCTCCCCCGGCCCCGCAGCGCGCGCCCGCTGGGTCGGGCCCGACGAGGTGGTGGTGGTGTTCGGCCATGCCATCCCCGGCATGGTCTTTGTTGGAACCTCGAATCGGTACAGCCGGGTCGAATCCGACCCCGCGCTGATCGACGACGAGCTCGACGTGGACACGCCCGGCGGCACCCTGGCCGGCGGCCTGGACGCTGCCAATTCCAGCTACGCCTCGCTCGAGCCGGCGCATCGGGGGGCCTACCTGAAGTGGCTGGCAGGCGGGCGGCCCGCCAATGCGCCGGCCAGTTTTGCACTGATCTTCTTCATGGGCCTGGAGCGCCGGGTGATCGAAAGCCTCGGGCGGGCCAGCGCGCTGCCCGAGCTGAACCGGCTGGCCGCCGAGATGCGCCGTCTCGTCGAGACCCATGGCATGGATTCGTTCTCGCTGCACCACCACGCCACACGCCTGGCCGCGCTGGTCGAAATGCAGGCGATGGGCGAGCGCATGTACAAGCGGCCGGTGCCGCCCTTGCACCGCACCTACGACCTGCCGGTCGAACTGCGCCTGGCGCTGGGGCAGGTGGCCCACGACCAGGTGCCGTTGCCGGTGGCCTGGGCGATGGCCTGGCTGCTGACGGACCAGACCTTTCACCTGCGCTCGCCGATGACACGCTGCCCCGACGAGTTTCGCCGCCTGTTCGAGGCGCGTTACGGTGAGCGTTTCGGTGCCGGCCTGCAGCTTCCGTTCGATGGCCGAAAGCTGCTGCTGACCTACATGCCGGTGTCGCGCTCGCTGGCCAGCGCCGACGGCTTTCACTTCCCGGTCGATTCGGCGCTCGACGTCGATGCCCATTGCGCCGCCGCCGGGGAGTTGCGAACCTTGTGCAGCCTGTGCGCGGAAGACCTGTACGAGTACTGCCGCTACGTCGGCCGCCACCCGTCGGCGCTTGCCTCACCCGATGCCGAACTGAGGCTGCCCGCCGCGATCCGCTCCGCGACGCTGAAGGCTTGCATTGCCGAACTGAGGCTCGCCTGCCAGGCCGGCCGGCCGCCCGCGAACCTGCACGAGGCCGCGCTGACGCTGTGGGGCGTGGGCCTGGCGGACAAGGACAGTGCCGGCTTGCTGCAGGCGCTGCTCGTGGCCGAAGGCATCAGCGTGACGCCACGGGCGCCTCGATCAGCCCCGGCTTGAAGCCAGCACCAGGCCCGACAGCGCGCCCACCTTGACCGTCACCTTGCCGCGCGCGTCGGGCTTGACCACCTTGCCCGAGGGCAGCTCGACCCACTTGCCCTTGGGCAGCGACAGGGCGGTCTCGACGGCGCCGTTGCCGCGGTTGATGGCCACCAGCGCGTGCTCGTCGCCGTCACTGCGCAGGTGCACGATCAGCCCCAGCAGGTCGTTGCAGACCAGGGTTTCGACCGTGCCGGTGCGCAGCACCGGCGCGGCGTCGCGGATCGCGATGCAGCGCTTGTAGTGGTTGAACAGGTCTTCGTCGAAGGCCACCGGGTCCGGCGTTTCGCGCGCGCTCCCATCGGGCGCCGTCGCCTCGGCGTCGTGTGTCATGTCGCGCCACACCATCGGCTTGCGGCAGCACGGGTCGTTGGCGCCCCACAGGCCCGCTTCGTCGCCCTGGAAGACCATCGGCGCCCCCAGGTGCGTCATCTGGAACAGCACGAACAGCTTGTGCAGCGCGCGTTCGTGTGCGTTCGGTTTGCGCGCGTCGAGCGCAGGCGGGCGTGAATCTCGCGGGTGGTAGGTCTCGTCGAAACTGCGGTAGTCGAGCCGGTCGCGGTTGACGGCGTGCGAGGCCAGGCGAGCGGTGTCGTGGCTGCCGAACAGGTTCTGCATCACCGGGGCCACGCAGGCCGGGTAGGCCTCGCGCAACGCCTGCAGCTTCTGGTCGAACTCGGTGGCGGTGATGCGCTGCTCGTCGCGGAAAAAGAACTCGTCGCAGGCGAACGCGAAGTTGTAGTTCATCACCGCGTCGAACTCGTCGCCCTGCAGGAAGGGCACGTTGAACTCGACATCGCGGATGTTCTCGGCCACCAGGTAGGCCTGCGGGTTGATGGACTTGACGAGCGCCCGCCAGCCCTTCCAGAAGCCGTGTGGCAGCCACGGCGCCACGTCGAGCCGCCAGCCGTCGATGCCGCGCCCGACGTCGCCCTGCGGCGCCATCCAGCGCCGCGTGATCGCGTTGATGTAGGCCCGCGGGCCGTCGGCCAGTGTGTCGTTTTCTTGCCGGAATTCGGGCAGGCTCGCGTGGCCCCGCCACGATTCGTACAAGAAGCCGCCCGGGTCGTCGCGCCACGACGTGACCTTGAACCAGTCGCGAAAGCGCGATTGGCGCTGGTGCTTCACCACATCCATGAAGGCCCAGTGGCGCACGCCCACATGGTTGAACACGCCGTCGAAGATGACGCGCATGCCGCGCGCATGGGCCTGCGCGATCAGCTTGAGCATCAGCCGGTCGGCGCTGGTCCAGACCCAGGTGGCGGGGTCGTCGGGCACCTCCAGCGCCATCAGCGCGCGGTCGCCGGCCGGGTCGGGGCCGAAGTGGGCGTCGATGTGGTGCAGCGTGGCGGCGTCGTACTTGTGGTGCGAGGGCGCGTCGAACACCGGGTTCAGGTACAGCGCGTTGACGCCCAGCTCCTGCAGGTAGGGCAGGCGCTGCAGGATGCCGGCAATGTCGCCGCCGTAGCGCCGGTCGGGCAGGTTGTCCATCAGCGCCTTGCCGCTGGCGCGCTCCCAGGGTTGCAGCGCGTACCAGTCACTCGTCCACGGGTGGCTGCGCCAGCCCGGGTGCAGCGGGCCGCCGTGCAGCGAGCCATGCAGGCTCTCGGGCGTGGGGTCGTTGCCCGGGTCGCCGTTGCAGAAGCGCTCGGGGAAGATCTGGTACCAGACCGCGTGGCGTGCCCACTCGGGCGTGAACGCTTCCTGCGGCGGTTCCGCGTCGGGCCCGTTCTTCACGGTTTCTTGTCCAAGGTCAACGTGTCGTTCTCACGCTTGAGCTGAAAGCGGGTCAGGAAGCTGTTGCCCAGCAGCACCTGGTCCATCTGCGCCGGCAGCACGGTGGCGTCGACGTTGTAGACCTGCACGTCGCCGACGCGCACCACGTCGAGCAGAACTCGGTGCACCGGCACCTGGCCGTTGGCGGTGTTGCTCACGCCGCGCTGGCCTTGGCGGTAGGCCAGGCCGATGTTGTCGGCCATCGTCTGGCTCAAGGCAATGTGGGTGGCGCCGGTATCGACGACGAAGCGAACCGACTTGCCGTTGATCGAGCCGCTGGTGAAGAAGTGGCCGCCGCTGCCGGCCGTCAGCACGATCTGCGAGCCGCCACCGGCGCTGGCCGCGCCGCCCAGGTTGACCTGCGCGGCGCCCATGCGCAGGGTCACGCGCTGGCCGGCCACCTGCACCGTGGCGTCACTGCCGTTCACCGCGAGCAGCTTGACGCCCAGCACCGTGCTGCCCACCGCCACGGTGCGCGGCGTGCCGTCGATCACCAGCAGCGCCTTGGTGCCCAGGCTGCCGCTCATCGAGACGGTCTGCGCCATGACGGCGCCGCCAAACAGTGTTGCCGACAATGAGGCCAACAGTGAAGCAACCCGCCCGACGGTCCAGCGCAGGCCTGGCCGCACGCTGTTCAGTCCCGGAAGTTGTCGAACGACAGCGGCGCATCGGCGATGTCCTTGCGGATCAGCGCCATCGCGGCCTGCAGCTCGTCGCGCTTGGCGCCGGTCACGCGAACCGTATCGCCCTGGATCGCCGCCTGGACCTTGAGCTTGCTTTGCTTGACCAGGGTCTGGATCTTTTTCGCCGTATCGCTGTCGATGCCGCTCTTGACCGTGAGCGTTTGCCGCGCCTTGTCGCCGCCGATCTTCTCGATCTTGGCGCTGCGGTCGAGGAAGCGCAGGTC
>JANMYQ010000215.1:0-5610 GCA_031382215.1 Methylibium sp. | reverse complement strand
GCTCGGCTACCCTTTATGCCTGATGACCATAGCGAGGTGGTCCCACTCCTTCCCATCCCGAACAGGACAGTGAAACGCCTCTGCGCCGATGATAGTGCGGGTTCCCGTGTGAAAGTAGGACATCGTCAGGCTTCTATTCCGCACCTAGCCCCCAATCGAAAGATTGGGGGTTTTTTGCGTTCTGGGTTTCAGGTACCGGGTCGAGCGCCAAGTTTGCGCAAGATGGTTTCCATCAGGCACCAGCGTGTTAAAGCGCTCTGCAGCAGGTTGGCGCCCACGAATGCAGTGAAGGCCAACCACCACGGGCTGACGAAGATCGGACTGCCGGGGATGCCCAGAGCCAGCGAGAGCAGTATGAAGCTGCCTGCGGCGAGGCGCACGATCTGCCATGAAGTCATGTGGATTCTCCTTAAGTGATGGGGGTGGTTGAGATTGAAGGTGATACCGCAGAGTGGCCGTCTGCCGCGCCCGTGATGGCACCGAGTCGGTTTCTGTAGGCGACGAAGTAGAGGATCGGGATGACCACCAAGGTCAGCGCGGTCGACACAAAGATGCCAAAGATCAGCGAGATGGCCAGGCCGTTGAAAATCGGGTCGTCGAGGATGAAAAACGCCCCCAGCATCGCCGCCAAGCCGGTCAGCACGATGGGCTGGGCGCGCGTGATGGCGGAATGCACGATGGCGGTCTTGAGGTCGCGGCCTTCGCGCACCTGCAGGTTGATGAAGTCCACCAGCAGGATCGAGTTGCGCACAATGATCCCGGCCAGCGCGATCATGCCGATCATGCTGGTCGCCGTGTATTGCGCACCCAGCAGGGCGTGCCCCGGCATCACGCCGATGACGGTCAGCGGGATCGGCGCCATGATGATCAGCGGCGTCAGGTACGAACCGAACTGGGCCACCACCAGCAGGTAGATCAGCACCAGGCCCACCGCATAGGCGGCGCCCATGTCGCGAAAGGTCTCGTAGGTGATTTGCGACTCGCCGTCCCATTTCAGCGCGTAGTCGCGGTAGACATCGTCGGGCTGGCGGATGAAGTACTCCTGCAGGGTGCCACCGCCCGGCGTCGCGATCTTCAATATGTCGTCGCGCATCGCGAACATGCCGTAGAGCGGGCTGTCGAGTGGGCCCGCCATGTCGGCGATGACGAAGTTCACCGGCAGCAGATCCTTGTGGTATTGCGGTTGCTCGCGCACCGTGTCGCTCACCGTCACCAGTTCGCGAATCGGGACCAGCCGTCCAGCGGCGCTGCGCACGGTCAACTGCAACAAGGCGTTCAAGTCGCCGTGCCGCTCGGGTGGCAACTGCAGAACGGCAGCGGCCGGATACTTGCTCGCATCGTGCAGGTAGGCCGCTGCTTCGCCGGCCAGGCCGGCGCGCAAGGTGGTGACGATGGCCTGCTGCGGCACGCCCAACATGGCGGCCTTTTGCCGGTCTACCAGCAGCAACGTTCGCGGGGCGGCAGCGATGCTGCTGTCGTCAACGTCCACGATGCCTGGCGTCTGCTCGAACACCTTGCGCACGGCGCGCGCCACCTGCAGCCGGCCGGCCGCGTCCGGGCCGTAGATCTCGGCCACGATGGGCGACAGCACCGGCGGCCCGGGCGGCACCTCGACCACCTTCACGTTGGCGCCAAAGCGGCGGCCGATCTTCTGCAGTTCGGGGCGAACGCGGGTCGCGATGGCATGGCTTTGCGCGCTGCGCTCGTGCTTGTCGACCAGGTTGACCTGCAAATCGCCCACGTCGCCGCCGGCGCGCAAGTAGTACTGCCGCACCAGACCGTTGAAGTTGATCGGCGCAGCCGTGCCGGCGTAGGCCTGGTAGTCGGTCACCTCCGGAACGGTGGCCAGGTGGCTTCCCAATTCATGCAGCACAGCGGCGGTCTGCTCCAGCGGCGTTCCGGCTGGCATGTCGACGATGACCTGGAACTCCGACTTGTTGTCGAACGGCAGCATTTTCAGCAGGACCAGGCCGGTGGCCGGCAAGGCGAGCGACAGGGCGATCAACGCCACGATGCCGGCACCGAAAATTCGCCGGTTGCGTGTGCCGCGCCGCTCGTCCAGCAGCGGGCGGAACAGGCGCTCGAAGGTCGGGGCGATCTTTCCCGCCAGGCCGCGCGGTGCGCCCTCGGCCGGGTCTGCGGCCCCGTGGGCGGGCACGGCCTTCATCCACAGTCGGGCCAGCCAGGGCGTGACGACGAAGGCGATCGCCAGGGACAACAGCATGCCCATGCTGGCGTTGATCGGGATAGGGCTCATGTACGGCCCCATCAGGCCCGACACGAAGGCCATCGGCAGCAGCGCGGCAATCACGGTCAGCGTGGCCAGGATGGTGGGGCCGCCCACCTCGTCCACCGCGCCCGGAATGATCTGCGCCAAGCTGCGGCCGCGGTGCAGCGCCTGGTGGCGGTGAATGTTTTCGACCACCACGATGGCGTCATCCACCAGTATGCCGATCGAGAAAATCAGCGCGAACAACGAGACCCGGTTCAGCGTGAAACCCCAAGCCCAAGAGGCGAACAAGGTCACCGTCAGCGTCAGGATCACCGCGCTGCCGACGATGGCGGCCTCGCGCCGCCCCAATGCGATGAACACCAGCGCGACCACCGACGCAGTGGCGAACAGCAGCTTCTGGATCAACTTCTGCGCCTTGTCGTTGGCCGAGGCACCATAGTTGCGCGTTTCGGCCACCTGCACATCGCCCGGTATCACGGTGTTGCGCAGCGAGTCCACCCGCTGCATCACGGCGTTCGCAACGTCGATCGCGTTCTCGCCCGGCTTCTTGGTCACGGTGACCGTCACCGCGGGGTAGGTGGCGGGTGCGGCGCCATCCTTTGCCGCCACGCCATGCCAGACGTAACGCGTGGCGGGCACGGGGCCGTCGCGCACCGCGGCAACGTCGCGCAGAAAGACCGGCTTGCCGCCGTGTACCGCCACGACGAGCTCCGCCACGTCGCTTGCCAGCCGCAGGAACGGGCCCGATTCGATCGCCACCGCGCGATTGCCGCCGATCAGTTCGCCCACCGGCAGGCCCAGGTTGGCCGACTGCAGTGCCTGGCGAAGGTCTGACACCGTGACGCCGACGCTGGCCATGCGGGCCGGGCCGATCTCGACCATCACCGCGCGCCCGGGGCCGCCCAGGGTGCTGACCTCGCGCGTGCCAGGCACCCGCTTCAGGTCGGCTTCGATGCTGTGGGCCACGCGCTCGAGGTCGTACGGACCCGTGCCGGCGTTCTGGCTGAACAGCGTGAGGGTGACGATGGGCACGTCGTCGATGCCCTTGGGCTTGATGATGGGGTCGAGCACCCCCAGCCCCTTGGGCAGCCAGTCGGCATGCGAGTTGACCGTGTCGTACAGCCGCACCAGCGCCTCGGTGCGCGCCACGCCGACCTTGAACTGCACTGTCACCACCGCCAGACCCGGGCGCGACACCGACATCACGTGCTCGACGCCCGAGATCTGCGCCAGCACTTGTTCGGCCGGGCCGGCCACGATCTGTTCGACGTCGCGCACCGAAGCGCCCGGGAACGGGATCAGCACATTGGCCATCGTCACGTTGATCTGGGGTTCTTCCTCGCGCGGCGTCACCGCCACGGCGAAGAGACCCAGCAGCAGGGCCAGCAGCGCCAGCAACGGTGTGATCCGGGCGTGCTGGAAGAATGCTGCAACGCGGCCGGAAACGCCGAGGGCAGGGGAGCGATCGGACGCGGGCATCGAGCCTCCGGGCGGGCGGTCAGCGTGCATTCGGCCGGACCCGTGCGGCAGCCTGCGGGTCGGTGACGACCCGTTCTCCTGCCGTCAGCCCCGTCAGCACCTCGACCCGGTCGCCGTCGACGTGGCCCAGGCGAACCTGGCGCAGCACCGGCTTGTCGGCCGCGTCCAGCACGTACAGGGCGGTCAGTTCGGCGCGCCGGACCACGGCACTCTGAAGCACGGACAGCACCGGCGCGGCACCCGCAGCCGCGCCTGAGGGCGCCACCGGCAGCCACACGCGGCCGTACATGCCCGGCGCCACATCGACCAGGCCGGCCGGCAGATCGGCGCGCAGTTGCACTGTGTGCGTTGCGGGGTCGAGCGTGGGCAGGATCTGGGTCCGCAGCGGCTCGATCCAGCGGGCCGGCGCTGCCAGGGCTGGAAACTCGACTCGCGGCAACTCGCCGGCCGGCAGGCGCGACACAACGCTTTGCGGAACCGCCGCAGTGAGCCGGAGCGCCGACGGGTCGTACAACGTGATCAGCGGCCGCCCTGGCATGGCCATGTCGCCCAGCGACACAGGCACGTCCGAGACCACGCCGGCAAAGGGCGCGCGCACGACGTAGAAGCCCGTCTGGGTGCGCGCCGCGCCCGATTGGGCCAGCTGCGCATTCACCTGCGCCTGAGTGGATTTGAACTCGGACTCGGCACGCTCGAAAGCGGCCCGGCTGATGTAGTTCTGCTGGAACAACTGGCGCTGACGCTCGACATCCTTGCTTGCCAAGTCCAACGCGGCCCGGGATGCCTGCACCTGCGCTGCGCTGGCTGCAGCATTCTGGTCAGCCGCGCGCGCGTCCAGCCGAAGCAGCACCTGCCCCGTGCTCACCCGGTCGCCGACCTTGACCTCCAGGTGCACCACCGCGCCCGGCACCTGGGCCGCGACGACTGTCTGGCGAACCGCCTCGACGACACCGTCGAAGGCGGTTGACGTGCCGCCGGTGGCCGGCCGAGCCTCGATGGCTGCCAGCTCGGCCGCGGGTGTGTGCAGCGAGGTGGTCACGCCCAGGAGGGTGGCGAGCGCGATGGTCAGTGAGGCGGAGCGAATGGGAAACATGGGTCGGATCGGGTCTGGTCGGTTTCTGCGAGCAATATGAAGTATTTGCGCAAGTAGCCAAATAGTCAAGTAAAGTATTGCGCAAGCACTCGCAGTCGAAGGGACTTCAGGGCATCATGGAAACCACTCCACCATCACAGCAGCCACGCATGGAAGGCCTCCCCGACGAAGCGCTCGCCCAGGTCGCGTCCTATTTCCAGGCGCTGTCTGAACCGACGCGCCTGCAGATCCTCAACTTTTTGCGGCAGAGAGAACGCAGCGTGGGGGAACTGGCGCAGCTGTGCGGCTACAGCTCGGCGAACATCTCGCGCCACCTCGCGCTGCTGACCCAGCGTGGGCTGGTGGCCCGCGAAAGCCGTGGCAACAGCGCGATCTACAGCATCGCCGACCCGTCGGTCTACGCCCTTTGCGATCTTGTCTGCGGGAGCCTCGCACGCCAGTTTGAACGGGCGGCGGTGGAACGGGCGGCATTCGTCACGCCGCCGGCTGCCGACAAGCCCGACAAGATCATCCGATCGAAGGTTTGATGGAAACTATCTTTTGCTGACAATGCACTGAGATGCAAAGTTAAAGTAATTCGCGAAGTTTTATCGAGTGCTGTCAGCCCGACCGTTTGGCTTGAGAATGGATTCGCAACTGTGCTTGCAATCAGGGCTGTGTTTGCGTAAGGGGTATCCGCTTAGCTCCAGTGCGGCTACTATTACTGGATGGATATCCATATCGTAGCGCCGGAGGCCGGCAAAGACTACCCCGGCAACTGGAACGAATTTCTGGACTGGTTCGGCAGCGAAGAAGCCTGCTTGGC
>JANMYQ010000088.1:0-2958 GCA_031382215.1 Methylibium sp. | reverse complement strand
GTGCATCGCCAGGTAGAAGCCCGAGCCGAGTTCCTCCATCTGCTGGATCGCTTCGAGGCGCTGCGCGGCTTGCTTGGTCAGGCCCTGCACATCGGGCACCATCAGGTACGCATAGGCTTGGTGGTGGCTGCGGCCGACGCGCCCGCGCAATTGGTGCAACTGCGCCAGGCCGAACTTGTCGGCCCGGCTCATCACGATGGTGTTGGCGGTCGGAACGTCGATGCCGGTTTCGATGATCGTGGAGCACAACAGCAGGTTGTGGCGCTGGGCCACGAAGTCGCGCATCACGTGTTCGAGTTCGCGCTCGGGCATCTGGCCGTGGGCGATCGCGATGCGCGCTTCGGGCAGCAGTTCGGCGAGCTTGTCGCGTCGCGCCTTGATGGTTTCCACCTCGTTGTGCAGGAAGTACACCTGCCCGCCGCGCTTCAGTTCGCGCAGCACCGCTTCGCGGATCGTGCCGCTGGTTTCGGTCCGCACGAAGGTCTTGATCGCCAGGCGGCGCTGCGGTGCGGTGGCGATCACGCTCAGGTCGCGCAGGCCTTCGAGCGCCATGCCCAGCGTGCGCGGGATCGGCGTGGCGGTGAGCGTCAGCACGTCGACCTCGGCACGCATCGCCTTGATCGCCTCCTTGTGGCGCACGCCGAAACGGTGTTCTTCGTCGATCACCAGCAGGCCCAGGCGCTTGAACTTCACGCTCTGGCTGATGAGCTTGTGCGTGCCGACGACGATGTCGATCGTGCCGTCTGCGATGCCTTCCAGCGCGGCCTTGATCTCCTTGGGCGAGCGGAAACGCGACAGCTCGGCCACCTTGACCGGCCATTGGCCGAAGCGATCGCTGATGTTCTGGAAGTGCTGCTCGGCCAGCAAGGTGGTGGGCGCCAATATCGCCACCTGCTTGCCGCCGGTGACGGCGACGAAGGCGGCGCGCAAGGCCACCTCCGTCTTGCCGAAGCCGACGTCGCCGCAGATCAGCCGGTCCATCGGGCGGGGCGACACCATGTCCTGGATCACCGCGTGGATCGCCGCTTTCTGATCGGGCGTTTCTTCGAAGCCGAAACTGGCCGAAAACGCCTCGTAGTCGTGCGGCGAGAAGCGGAACGCGTAACCCTCGCGCGCTGCGCGGCTGGCGTACAACGCCAACAATTCCGCGGCGGTCTCGCGCACCTGCTCGGCGGCCTTGCGCTTGGCCTTTTCCCACTGGCCCGAGCCCAGGCGGTGCAAAGGCGCTTCTTCGGCGCTGACGCCGGTGTAGCGCGCGATCAGGTGCAGTTGCGCGACCGGCACGTACAAGGTCGCCTTGTCGGCATATTCGAGGTGCAGGAATTCGCTCGCGCCACCTTCGCCCTGGCCGAGGTCGATGTTGCGCAGCCCCACATACCGGCCGATACCGTGGTTGATGTGCACCACCGGGTCGCCGACCTTCAGCTCCGACAGGTCCTTGATCAGCGCGTTGACGTCGCTGACCTGCTCCTGCTTGCGCTTGCGGCGCGCGGTCGGGCTGGTGGCGAAGAGTTCGGTTTCGGTGACGAACTGGATGCCGGGTTCGACCCAGCGGAAGCCTTCGGCCAGCGGGGCCACGGCGATCGCGAAACGTTCGTCGCTAGCTTCGAACTCCGCCAGCGAAGCCACAGTGGGCGGCTCGATGCGGCTGTCGCGCAGCAGTTCCAGCAGGCTTTCGCGCCGGCCGTCGCTCTCGGCGACGATCAGCACGCGTTCCTTTGAGGTCCCGACGTGAACCTGCAGCCTCTTCAGCGGCTCAGGGGCGCCGCGCTCGACGCTCAGATCGGGCAGAGGGCGGGCCCAGGGCTCGTCGGCCTCGGTGCCACGCAAACTCAGCACCGCATGCACGCCCGCCAGCCCGAAGAACTCCTCCGGCTTCAGGAACAGTTCTTCCGGCGCCAGGATCGGCCGCTCGCGGTCGTGTTGCAAAAAGCGGTGGCGCTCGCGCGTGTCGGTCCAGAACTTCTTCAGCGCCTCGTCGATGCTGCCGTGCAGCGCCAAGGTGGCGTTGCGGCCCAGGTAGTCGAAGATCGTCGCGGTGGTGTCGAAGAACAGCGGCAGGTAGTACTCGATGCCGGCGGTGGCGATGCCGGTGCCGACGTCCTTGTACAGGCGCACCTTGGTCGGGTCGCCTTCCATCTTCTCCCGCCAGCGCGCGCGGAAGGCGGCGCGCGCGTCCTCGTCCATCGGGAATTCGCGGCCTGGCAGCAGCCGCACTTCGGGCACCGGGTACAGGCTGCGCTGGCTGTCGGGGTCGAAGGTGCGGATCGAGTCGACCTCGTCGCCGAACAGGTCGACGCGGTAGGGCACCGCCGAGCCCATCGGGAACAGGTCGATCAGCCCGCCGCGCACCGCGTACTCGCCCGGCGACACGACCTGGCTCACGTGCGTGTAGCCGGCCAGCGTGAGCTGCGACTTCAGCGCCGCTTCGTTCAGCTTTTCCTTCTGCTTGAAGTGAAACGTGTAGCCGGCCATGAAGCTGGGCGGTGCCAACCGCACCAGCGCGGTCGAGGCTGGCATCAGCACCACGTCCACCTCGCCCGGGCCACTGTGCTGCAACAGCCGCCACAGCGTGGCCAGCCGTTCGGAGATCAGGTCCTGGTGCGGCGAGAAGGTGTCGTACGGCAGCGTTTCCCAGTCGGGGAACACGGCAATGCGCAACTCGGGCGCGAAGAAGGCCAGCTCGCCTTCGAGGCGCTGCGTGTCGGCGGGCTCGGCGGTGACGATGGCGGTGAGCTTTTTCTGCGCCGCCTGTGCCTGCGCAAAACGTGCGAGCAGCAGCGCATCGGCCGAGCCGGTGGGGCGGGGCAGGGTGAAGCGTTTGCCGGTGGGAATGAGCGGGAGTTGCATCGTCTGGAAGCGGGCAAAACAAATCGCCCCGAAGCAGCCTGCCACGGGGCGAATCAGAGGGGCCGATTATAGAATTCGCGCTGCCGAACGCATTCCATGACAGCCACC
>JANMYQ010000082.1:0-10148 GCA_031382215.1 Methylibium sp. | reverse complement strand
GAGATAGTCCCAGCCGGGGGCGCCCTTGTCGGCCACCATCGTTTCGGAGCTGAGCGGCAGCAGTTGCTGCACCACCGGCTCCTGCTTCATGGTGTTGATGAAGCGCGTGTAGCACAGGTACACGGCGTTCAGCTTGCCGGCGGCATAAGCGTCGAGCAGCACCTTGACCGGGCCGATCAGCTTTTCGAGGTGCGGCTTGTCGCCCAGTTGCGTGGCCTGCGAAACCACCTTCACGCCGACCCGGTTCAGGAAGCCCAGGCCCTTGTTGCCGATGGCCACGGCTTCGGTCTTGATGCCCTGGCCGTCGAGCTCCTTGAGCTTGTTCGTGACGGCGCGCAGCACGTTGGTGTTCAAGCCGCCGCACAAGCCCTTGTCGGTGGAGACGACCACGACGCCGGCCAGCTTCACTCCCTCGTTCTTGACCATGAACGGGTGCTTGTACTCGGGTGTCGCGGTCGACAGGTTGGCGGCCAGGTTGCGAATCTTGTCGCTGTACGGCCGCGCCGCGCGCATGCGCTCTTGCGCCTTGCGCATTTTCGAGGCGGCGACCATCTCCATCGCCTTGGTGATTTTCTTGGTGTTCTCGACGCTCTTGATCTTGCCGCGTATCTCTTTGCCTGCTGCCATGTCGGAGCTCCTGCGTTGGGTTCGACAGGCTCAGGCGAACGATTTCTGGAATGCGGACACAGCGCCCGACAACTCGGCTTCGGTGTCCTTGTCGAGCGCCTTGTTGTCTTCGATCTTCTTCAGCAGCGCGGCGTGGCTGGACTTCAGGTGCTGGTGCAGGCCGTGTTCGAAGGCGAGCACCTTCTTCACTTCCACGCTGTCCATGAAGCCCTTGTTCACGGCGAACAAGGTGGCGGCCATCAGCGAGATCGGCAGCGGCGAGTACTGCGCCTGCTTCAGCAGTTCGGTCACGCGCGCGCCGCGGTCGAGCTGCTTGCGGGTGGCTTCGTCGAGGTCGGACGCGAACTGCGCGAACGCAGCCAGTTCGCGGTACTGCGCCAGGTCGGTACGGATACCGCCGGACAAGCCCTTGATCACCTTGGTCTGCGCCGACGAGCCGACCCGCGACACGGAGATACCGGCGTTGATGGCGGGCCGGATGCCGGCGTTGAACAGCGAGGTCTCCAGGAAGATCTGGCCGTCGGTGATCGAGATCACGTTGGTCGGCACGAAGGCCGACACGTCACCGGCTTGCGTCTCGATGATCGGCAGCGCGGTCAGCGAACCTGTCTTGCCCTTGACTGCGCCCTTGGTGAAGGCTTCGACGTAGTCGGTGTTCACGCGCGCGGCGCGTTCGAGCAGGCGGCTGTGGAGATAGAACACGTCGCCGGGGTAGGCTTCGCGGCCCGGCGGGCGGCGCAGCAGCAGCGAAACCTGGCGGTAGGCCACGGCCTGCTTGGACAGGTCGTCGTAAACGATCAGCGCGTCTTCACCACGATCGCGGAAGTACTCGCCCATCGTGCAGCCCGAGTAGGCCGAGACGAATTGCATCGCCGCCGATTCAGCCGCCGACGCCGCCACGACGATGGTGTAGTCCATCGCGCCATTGGCTTCGAGCGAGCGCACCACGTTCTTGATCGACGACGCCTTCTGGCCGATCGCGACGTAGATGCAGGTCATGTTCTGACCCTTCTGGTTGATGATCGCGTCGATCGCCACGGCGGTCTTGCCGGTCTGGCGGTCGCCGATGATCAGCTCGCGCTGGCCGCGCCCGATCGGCACCATCGAGTCGATCGACTTCAGCCCGGTCTGCATCGGCTGGCTGACCGACTGGCGCGCGATCACGCCCGGTGCGATCTTCTCGATCGGCATCGACAGCTTGGCGTTGATCGGGCCTTTGCCGTCGATCGGCTGGCCGAGCGCGTTGACCACGCGGCCTTTCAGTTCGGGGCCCACCGGCACTTCCAGGATGCGGCCGGTGCACTTGACCGTGTCGCCTTCGGAGATGTGCTCGTACTCGCCCAGGATCACCGAGCCGACCGAGTCGCGCTCCAGGTTCAGCGCCAGGCCGTAGGTCGGCACGCCATCGGAGCCGGCCGGGAATTCCAGCATCTCGCCCTGCATCACCTCGCTCAGGCCGTGGATGCGGCAGATGCCGTCGGTCACCGATACGACGGTGCCCTGATTGCGGATGTCGCTTGATGCGGCGAGGCCCTGGATGCGGCTCTTGATGAGCTCGGAAATTTCGGCGGGATTGAGTTGCATGGTCTTTTCTCCGGTCTGCGGCGCCGCGGGTTCTTGGGGTCGCCGGGGCAGTTTGGATGGCTGAAAGTGCTTGGGTGAATGCCGACTGTCAGGCCGTTAGCGCCACCCTCATTTGTTCAAGACGGGCCTTCACCGACGTGTCGAGCACCTCGTCGCCGACCACCACGCGAATGCCGCCGATCAGCGCCGGCTCGATCACCACATGGGCGTTGAGCTTGCGGGCGAAGCGCTTTTCGAGCGCGCCCACCACCTCGGCCAACTGGGCCGGCGCGATCTCGAAGGCACTGTACACAGTGGCGTCGGATACGCCGGAGCGTGCATTCACCAGCGCCTGGAAGTGCGTGGCGACAGCGCCGAAAGCGGCCAGGCGGCCGTTGTCGATCATCGCGCGCAACAGGTTCTTGGCGGGCTCGGCCAGCGGCGTTTTCACCGCCGACGCGACCAGCTCGAACACCTGCTCGGCGCTGACCTTCGGGTTGTCGGCAAACTGGCGCAACTCGGCGTGGCCTGCCACATCGGCGATGGCCTGGACCTGGGTGCTCAGCTTGTCGAGTTCGGCGGCCGGAACGGCCTTGAACAGTGCCTCGGCGTAAGGGCGTGCGATGGTTGCCAATTCGGCCATGGTTCAGGCTCCGCGGACGTCGTGGGCGCCGATGGCGGTCACAGCTCGGCCTTCAGGCGCGACAGCAACTCGGCGTGAACACCGGCGTTGACTTCGCGCTTCAGGATCTGCTCGGCGCCCTTGACGGCCAGCGCGGCAACCTGCTCGCGCAGCGCCTCGCGGGCTTTCGTGGCCTCCTGCTCGGCCTCGGCCTTGGCGGCGGCCACGATCTTCATGCCTTCTTCGTTGGCGCGCGCCTTGGCTTCTTCGATCATCGTCTGGGCCAGCCGATCGGCGTCACCCAGGCGTTGCGCGGCGTTGGTGCGTGCGGCCGAGAGCTGCTCTTCGACGCGCTTGTTGGCGTTGGAGAGTTCGGACTTGGCCTTGTCGGCGGCCGACAGGCCTTCGGCGATCTTCTGCGCGCGTTCGTCGAGCGCCTTGGTGATGGGCGGCCACACATACGTCATCGTGAACCAGACCAGAATCAGGAACACGATCAGTTGTGCGATCAGCGTGGCATTGATGTTCACGTTGGTGCCTCTGGGACAAAAGGAAAGGACGGCATGCGGCGCCCGTGCGAGACGGTGCGCCGCCGCAACGCTGGGGCCTTACTTGGGCAGGTTGGCGATCTGCGCCAGGAACGGGTTGGCGGTGGCGAACCACAGCGCGATACCCGTGCCGATGATGAAGGACGCGTCGATCAGGCCGACCAGCAGGAACATCTTGGTCTGCAACTCGTTCATCAGCTCGGGCTGACGAGCGGCCGACTCAAGGTACTTGCTGCCCATGATGCCGATGCCGACGCAAGCGCCGAAAGCGCCCAAACCGATGATCAGGCCGACGGCGAGGGCAACAAAGCTAATGACTTCCATGGTGTCTCCTAAGGGTAAGAAAGAAAGGGTGAAAGAGATAGGGCGGGGAAAAAAGTCAGTGCGAGTCGTGCGCCTGCCCGACGTAGACCAGGGTCAACATCATGAACACGAAGGCCTGCAACGTGATGATCAGGATGTGGAAGATGGACCACACCGTGCCGGCGAAGATGTGGCCGATGAACAGCGCGATGCCGGTGCCGGTGAGCGCGAAGGCGCCGCCCATCATCGCGATCAGCAGGAAGATCAGTTCGCCGGCATACATGTTGCCGAACAGCCGCATGCCGTGCGACACGGTCTTGGCGACGAACTCGATGATCTGCATCAGGAAGTTGACCGGGTACAGGAACCACTTGTCGCCGAACGGCGCCGAGAACAGTTCATGGATCCAGCCGCCGACGCCTTTGATCTTGACGTTGTAGACCAGGCAGGTGATCAGCACGCCGACCGACAGTCCCATCGTGACCGACAGGTCGGCCGTGGGCACGACGCGGAGGTAGTCTGGCGCGCCCAATGCCGGGCCCAGCTTGTGCCAGATGGCCGGCAGCAGATCGACCGGAAGCAGGTCCATCGCATTGAGCAGGAAGATCCAGACAAACACCGTGAGTGCCAGTGGCGCGACCAGCTTGCGGCTGTTGGCGTTGTGCACGATGCCCTTGGCCTGGCTGTCGACCATCTCGACCAGCAATACGACCGCAGCCTGGAAGCGACCCGGCGTGCCCGAGGTGGCCTTGCGCGCGGCCAGCCACAGCAGCCAGCAGCCCAACATGCCAAGCGTCACGCTGAAGAAGACGGAATCGAAATTGATGATCGAGAAATCGACCACCGAAGTTTGTTTCTTGGCCTGCAGGTGCTGCAGGTGGTGAATGATGTATTCACCGGCGGTCGGGGCGGCGCCTTCTGTTGCCATGTTGATTCCTGAGTCTCTTCTCTGTCGTCACGCTTTCGTCACCGGCCGCGCCACAGCAGCGCGAGCCAGTTGACCTTCATGCACACCACCATCGTGATCAGCAGCGCTGGCCAGCTCAGGTCGGGCACCACCCGTGCGGCGATCAACAACATCGCAATCGCCACGCCAATCTTCAGCATCTCCCAGAACATGAACCCTGCAGCCGAAGCCAGCGGAGAGCGTGCCCTTTTCGTCATCCCACGCGCCAGCAACAGCCCCGGCAGCACCACCGCAGCCACGCCGTAGAGGGACGACCACAACAGGCTGGCGCTCTGCGAAAACAAGCCGAACGCCGCACCACACAACAAACCCACCGCGGCTTGCGCCGCCACCACCCGCCACGGCGACAAGAGTGGCAACCGCTGCCTCAGGTCCTGCGCTTCGGCGCGGGTCAGAGGCTTCGGCTCCGGTTCATCGTCGCGGGGCTCATCCCAACTTTCCCAACTTTCCCGGGCGGGGTTCGGCGTGAACCGGGCGTGCGAGAAGTTGGCGGTGCGGGTCATGAAAAACAGGGGAGCACTTGGCAAAGCCTCGGAATTCTACGTGGAAACCCGGGCAGTTTTGACCACGCGCTGAAACCGCGAGGGGTTGATGTTTGAAAAAAACGTCAACCCGCGGCTGTTCAGCGTCGTCAACCCATGACCGAGGATTGCGCGATGCCGGCATCCACCAGCACGTGCTGACCGGTCATGCCGTCGCTGTCGTCGGACGCCAGAAACAGCGCGACGCGGGCGACATGCCCCGGGTTCAGGCGGACCTTGAGGCACTGCGCGTCGAGAAAGGCGCGGTCGGCAGCCGGGTCGCGGTGCAGCGTGCTCTGGCGCTCGGTGACGATGGCGCCGGGCACCAGCGCGTTGACGCGAATGTTGCGCTCACCCAGTTCGCGCGCCAGCGTCCGCGTCAAGCCGAGGATGCCGGCCTTTGCGCTGGTGTAGCCGGCCAGGTTGGGGCGGCCGCGCATCCACGACACCGAACCCATGTTGAGGACGACGCCGCCACCGGCCTGCGCCATCGCCGGCGCCACCGCCTGGGTGGCGAAGAAGTAGTGCTTCAGGTTCAGCGCCAGGCGGTCGTCCCAGAACTCGGGGGTCACTTCTTCCATCGTGTGGCGGTCGTCGCGGCCGGCGTTGTTGATCAGCACACGGATCGGCCCCGCCTGCGCGATCACCTGCCGCAGCAGGGCCTGGTAGGCCGGCGCGTCGCGTACGTCGCACGCGCCATAGAGGGCCTCGGGCAGGCCCTGGGCGCGCAGTGATTCGATCAGCTCCCGGCCGCCGTCGGGCCGTGTGCCGCAGAACGCCACCGTGCAGCCCTGGGCGGCGAAGTGGCGCACCAGTTCGGCGCCGATGCCGGAACTGCCGCCGCTGATGAAGATCACTCGTCCATGAAGTGAAGGGTAAAGCGTCATCACACGGCCTCAGTTGACGGAGTTGTTGACGAAGTTGCTTGCGAAGTTGACCGGCAGGCCCGGCACGTCCACGTCGAGCGCGAGCACGCAGCCGGCCAGCGGCTGCATCATCAGCTCGGTGGCCGGGCGGTTCTCGCGTGCGGTGGTGATGTACAGCGTCTTCAGGTCGGGCCCGCCGAAACACGGCATCGTGGCGCAGCGCACCGGCAGTTCCACCTCGCGCGTGACCGTGCCTTCGGGCGACAGGCGCAGGAGGCGCTGGCCCTCGAACATCGCGACCCAGTAGTTGCCCTCCACATCGACGGCGGCGCCGTCGGGCCGGCCGCCATACGCTTCGAGCGGCGCACCGGCCACCTTGGGCGCGAAGCTCGCGAACACACGCCGGCCGCTGAGCGCGCCGCTGGCGGGATCGAAGTCGAACGCGTAGATGGTGTGCGCTTTGGTGTCGGACCAATACAGGGTGCGGCCGTTCGGGCTCCAGGCCAGCCCGTTGCTGACGGTGATGCCGTCGGCCTTGCGCTCCAGCCGGCCGGCGCTCCAGCAGTGCAGCGAGGCCAGAGGCGGATCGCGTGGCTCGTAGATCGTGCCGACCCAGAAGCGCCCCTGCGGGTCGCACTTGCCGTCGTTGAAGCGTTCCTTGGCCGGGTCGTAGGGCGGTTTGGCGAGCAGCGTGCGCGCACCGGTCAGCGGGTTGAAGCGCCACACGCCGTCGCGCATGCCCAGCATCAGCTGGCCGCCGAGCAGGGGCGCGACGCAGGCAGGCTCGGTCTCGAAGTCCCAGTGCGCGACCTCACCGCTGGCCGGGTTGAAACGATGCAGCTTGCGGCCCGGGATATCGCAGTAATAGAGCACCTGCTCGCGGGGGTGCCACATCGGCGATTCGCCGAGCAGCGATGGCAGCGCCACCGCCACCCGCACGTCGGTGCTGGCAGCAAGCGCCATCACAGCACCGCGATGTCGAGCTTCATCCAGGCGTCGGTCGTTTCGCCCGGCGCCACGCTGCGCAGGCCGTGCGCGCCCGGGTCGGCCATGTGGATGGCGTTGGACACATGGCTCACCGGCTCGACGCAGAAGTAGTCCTTGTCCTTCGGCGTGAATACCACCAGGTAGGGCAGCGACGAACTGAGCTGAAGCGAGAAGCGCTCGTCGCGAATGCGCGCCGGGCCGCGCCAGCCTTCGAAGCAGTTGTCGAAGTCGAGGTGCGCCACGTCGCTGTCGATGCCGGGCTGGGCCACCTTGCGCACGGGCAACTGGGTCGCATCCGAATCCCAGCGGTCCGAAAGTTCGATGTGCAGGCGGCTGCGCGCGCGCTTGGGGAAATACGGGTGCCAGCCGAGCCCGGCCGGTTGCACCACCTTGGCCGTGTTGGTGAACACCATCTGCACGCGCATCGAGTCGGGTGTCAGGGTGAAGTATTGGCTCGCCTCGAAGTCGAACGGCCAGTGTTCGTCGGCCGTGTGCCGGTAGCGCAGCACCACCTCGACGGTGCTCGACGAAACGATCTCCCAGGCGCGCAACCAGCCCACGCCGTGCAGCGAATGCGGGTTGTCCTCGAAGTTCGGTTGGGTGGTGTATTCGTGCCCCTTCCAGCGGAAGTGGCGGTAGCCCAGGCGGTTGGAATACGGCACCAGCGGATAGCTGCCGGATGCGCGCGAAGCCGTCAGCGCCGCGGGTTCGACGCCGCGCAGGATCGGCGTGTCGCGGTGCCACAAGCCGGCAATGCAGCCGCCCAGATCGGGGCGCACCGCCAGGCGCAAGGCACCGGCATGCAGTTCAAACGATGGTGTGGCGGTTCCGGTCATGTCGCTCCCGTGGGGTCAGAGGGTGGGTGCCCCATCGTAAGCCTGCCGAATGCCTGGAGTCACTGCGATTCCGGTTACCACCCGGCCGGCAGCACATCGCTCATCAGCACGGCCTGGCCGGTGGCGATGCTGCGCTGCGCCGCCAGGCCGGTGGCCACGCTCCGCAGGCCGTCTTCCAGGCTCACTTCGGCGGGCAAGCCGTCGCGCACGGCCTGCGCGAACTTCTGGTGTTCGATGAAGGACGCGCCGAAATGCTGGCCGGCGTACTTGATGTTCGTGTCCCAGACCCTTCGCACCGCCACGCCGCGCCCGCTGCCTGAGGGCTGGCCCCAGACCTTGCGGGTGCCCCAGTCTTCGCGCCGGCCGTGGCGCAGCGTGAGCGAGGGCAGCAGCGATTCGAGCTTGCCTTCGTCGCCGACGATGGTGATGTGCTCGTTGTCGACCGAGTTCTCGGCGAACATGCACAGGTCGAGCATCGCGCGCGCGCCGCTCGGGTATTCGACGATGACGTAGGCGCTGTCCAGGATGTCGGGCGTGCGGCCGTCGTAACTTTCGTCCAGGTGGTTCACGCGCTGCGCGCCGGATGCAAACACGCGGGTCGGCCGCTCGCGCAGCACCAGGTCCATCAGGTTGAAGTAGTGGCAGCACTTCTCCACCAGCGTGCCGCCGGTGTTGGCAGAGAAGCGGTTCCAGTCGCCGACCTTGGGATAAAAGGGTTCGCGGTGTTCGCGAATGGCAACCTGGTGAAGCGTGCCCACCGCACCGCCATGCGCCATGCGGATCATCTCGGCCACCGGGGGCATGTAGCGGTATTCCTGTGCGACCCACACGAGCGGCTTGCGGCCTTCGGCGAGTTTGATCAGCGCCACGCCGTCTTCAATGCGCGTGACCAGCGGCTTTTCGATCAGGATGTGCGCGTCGGTCTTCAGCGCGTCGCGCACCATCTCGACGTGCGTGAAGTTGGGCGTGGAGATGACCAGCGCGTCGAACAGGCCGCTGGCCAGCAGGTCGCGGTGGTTGTCAAACACCTGCGGCGGCATCGCGGCGTCTTGCAGCAGCGCCAGCGCGGCGTCGCGGCTGGGCGCGTGGGTGTCGGCGATGGCGGTCACCGCCGTGCCTTCGAGGGCCCGGATGTTCTCGATGTGTTCGCGGCCCATGCTGCCGCAACCGATCAGGCCATAACGAATTTTCTGAAGCTTCTGCATCACCTCACCCTTTCAATCCACCTTGGGTCAGCCCGCCCACCACACGTTCCTGGAAGATCGCGATCAGCACCGCGATCGGCACGATCGCCACGATCAGCGCGGCCGAAATGATCGGCCACGGGAACGTGAACTCGCCCTGGTACAGCGTGATGCCGACCGGCAAGGTGCGGAAGTTCGGGTTGCTGTTCAGCGACAACGCCAGCAGGAATTCGTCCCACGAATTGACGAACGCCAGAATGCCGGCCGTGAACACACCCGGCGCGGCCAATGGCACGACCACACGCCACAGCGCGCCCATGCGGGTGCAGCCGTCGATCATCGCGGCGTTCTCCAGGTCTTTCGGGATGCTCTGGAAAAAGCTCACCAGCACCAGCGTGCACACCGGCAGGTTCAGCACGATGTAGGGCAGCACCAGCGCGGTGTAGCTGTTGAGCAGGCCGAGGGTGCGCATGGTCTCGAAGATCGGCACCAGCAAGGTCACCAGCGGGAACATGCTGGAGGCGACGATGCAGGTCAGGATCAGCTGGCGGCGCTTCAGGTTCAGGCGCGCGATCGCGTAGGCGGCGAGTGCCGAGATGATCAGCGAGAACAACGTGGCGCTCAACGCCACCGCCAGGCTGTTGCCCAGGTACTTGAGCAGCGGCTGGTCGGTGAATGCCTGCACATAGTTGGCCAAGGTCGGGTTGTGCGGGAAGTAGGTGATGGGCTTGCTGACCAGCTCGGACTCGGTCTTGAGCGAGGTCAGCAAGATCCAAACGGCCGGGAAGAAGCCGTTCACCACCACCAGGCCGGCGGCAATCAGGCGCAGGCTTTTGCTGTCGAAGAGGGATCTCATGATGTGTGGCTTCTCTTGAGTGGCCTTGTCAGGCGTTCTTGCCGATGCGCTTCAGGTAGAAGCCGGTGACGAACAGCGACAGCACGAACATGCACACCGCCAGGGTGGAGCCGTAGCCCACGTCGAGGTAGTCGATGGTGGTCTTGTGAATCAGCATCGCCAGCGTCTCGGTGCTGTTGCCCGGGCCGCCCTTGGTCATGGTGTACGGAATGTCGAAGGTCTGCAGCGCGGTGATGGTGCGAAAGATCAGCGCCACGATGATCGACGG